>DATCXA010000432.1:0-8972 GCA_036566085.1 Propionibacteriaceae bacterium | reverse complement strand
CGGCTGGTCCGGGCCAGCGGTCATCCGTACGCGATCGTGCGACCCGGATGGTTCGATTACAACCAGCCTGATGAGCTGCGACTTGTCTTGTTGCAGGGCGACACGCGGCATGCCGGTGACCCCAGCGATGGTGTCGTGGCTCGGCGCCAGTCGCACAGGTCCTGGTTCGAAGCCTCGCCTCTGATGCAGCAACGCGCAAAACGTTTTGAGCTCATCGCTGAGCATGGGCCGGCAACGGACGACTTCGACGCACTGTTTTCACCGTTGCAGGCAGATCCGCCGGGGTCGCTCGACGGCGCGTACGACGTCAAGAACATGCCACTAACAGACGAGCCGCAGCGGATACAGGATGACCTGCGCGAGATCCAGGAATCGGCATAAGGATCGGCCGACCCGGTCGACCAATCTTGACTCTTGAGGACACAAATTCCACTGTCTGACGCTGCCGACAGCCGATACGAGACTTGGCCCAGATCGGGACGTTTCGCAGCACAGACGTTGAAACGACCGTCCCCTCCGCTTCCGGAAAGGTCGTCGAAACGCCTCCTGCTGGGCCGGAGGCTAGGTGTCAGCTTGCGGGTCAAATGGCCGCTGTCTACAGACTCGAAGGCCACTCACGAGTGGGTGTGGTATCGCGCTATGTGATGAGAAGCACGATCCCGGAGATCACTAGCCAGAGCGACCATGCGATGTAGGCAATCGGGATAACTGTGCCCGCAAGTTTCCAACCTCTCTCCTCGAAGCGGCCGACGAACTCCAGCGAGCCGAGCATGAGGCAGACGCCGATTGCGATGCCGGGCCAGGCGAGCCAGGCGGGGAATGCCGAGGACTGGAGCATTGCAATTGCGACGAGCACGGTCCAGGCTCCGGTGAAGAGGTAGCCGAGGCACTCACCGATCGCGACGCCGAGGTAAGTGTGAAACGACTCGAAGATAACCACCGTCGCCTCACGCGTCGCCTCGCTTGCTGCGGGATCGGCGTACTTCCTGGCCAAGATCGGGACGAGGAAGGGCCAACGCGCAAGGCCGAAGAACTGCACAACGGCCGCGAGGACGCCGACCACGGTCGCCGTAGGGACGATGGCCAGACCGTCCCGACCGAGTACTTGTCCGAGAAGGACGGCGAGCGGGGCAAGTAAGACGGCCGTCAGCATGAAGCCGTACCAGAGAAGTTTGAGACCAACCCCGCCCGCCTTGAAGCGGCTCAAGACCTCTCCGGTTGGGCTGCGCAGGATGTTCGGGTAGTCGAAGTGTCGCCCGAGGAGGAAGAAGAACAGATTGAATGCCAGCGGCAGGATGATCAGGAGAGCAGCGGCGGCGTTTTGAACGGTCATCGAGTGGGTTCGGGTGTTCTCTCTCGGAACAACATTGCAAGCAGGAGCCAGGTCAGCAGCCCGAAGACTACCGATCCGCTAGCGCCGAAGTTGGTGAACTGGTCCTGAATGTTTTTCGTGATTACGTACGAGGTCACGAACCAGCCGAGTGCCCAAACTGGGGGGTTCGCGACCGCCCACCACAACGCGCCAGAGACCTGCGATTTTGCGAGCACTAAGGCCTGCAGCGCGCCGACACCGAGCCCGGTGACCGCACCCATGAGCAGGATGTCCCCTCGACTTATCCCGTAGTCGACGAGTGCCGCGCCGGCGGTTAGGCCCGCGGCCATTCCGATGCCCGTGGCTGCTATCCAGAGCCACGACACCCACCGCCTGAGGACGAACCACTCAGCCGCTCCAATAACCAATCCCGCGATGAGACCGCCGAGAATCGCCGCCCCCACGGAATCGACTCCATCGACGACGAGATCGGCAAGATATCCACCGATCGGAAAGCTGATCAGAATCGCAATGGGCCAGGTCCAGAGTCGACGCGTATCCGGCCTGTTGTCAGCTTCTGTCGTCAGTGGTTGAACGGCGTTAGTCATATCGATTCCCTTTCATGACTTGCTGAGTGACTATCGAGGCTCCCCGACAGCCGCCGACTGGCGGCCGCCGGGCAAAGAGTCAGGATCTGAGTAGTGATCTTGGTCGACTTCACCATTGCTGAAGTCTTTGCGAGTGCCCTTGATCAGCAGCCAGAGCATAAGCGCCGCTTCGCCGACGAAGGTGAGCTGAGCGATGTTCATTGAGTAATTCGGGACAAGCACAGTGCCGAACCCGTCGACCAGGTAGCCGAGCCCAGCGACGACAAGCAGGATGCCGAAGATCTTCGCCATGTAACCCGATCGGTACGCCAGGTAGCCGAGCAGCATCAGATGAACGCCGAAGAAGATCAAGCCAACGAGCCAGATTGTGTTGTACGCGTCGACGGCGCGCATTGCTTGGGGCGGATCGCGGAGCAGGCCGAGCGCCACCACCAGCTGACTGATGCCCACCAGGAAGACGGCCGTATATGCGACTCTGAACAACGCTGCCATCATCGAGACGCCGCGACTCACAGGCTCGAACACGACGAACAGGGCGCCGGCGACGATCATGTCGAGAACAGCTGTGAGCACCAGGCTAGCGATGCCCCATCGGAACAGCGACTCGGAATTGAGGATGTCCTGCACAGTTTTGGCCGCATCTCCCGGCGTAATGAGAGGCTGGACCGCGACGAAGTTGCCCACGGGGGCCAGGACCACGATCAATGCGAGGCCGAGGCCCGCAATGAGGCTGGCCGTGCGTAGTGAGCGGGTGTCGGGATTCATAGTTGTTATTCCTTAGGTCTTGGGTGCAAGTGCTGGTGAGGAGGCCGCGGTCAGACCGACCAGATCGGCGCTCACCTGCCAGAGTCGGGCCGCCGTGGCCTGGTCATAGCTCGGCCCGGAAGACTTCTTGGGGTGGCTATTGGCGAAGTACCGGCCGGTCACCTGTCCGAGTTCAGGCGCGGAAGCCAAGTGGATTGAGGTGGCGGCGCCTTGAGCCGGGGATTTCATGAATGGCCGCACAAAGGGGATGAATATCCGCTGGACAGTGGCGGGATCCTCGGCTCCGAAGGATGTGCTCACTACGCCTGGGTGCAGCGCGTTGGCCGTGACCGAGGTGCCTTTGAGCCTCCTGGCCAGCTCGTAGCTGAATAGTACGTTCGCCAGTTTGGATTGGCTGTATGCCCGTGCCCCGGAGTATGACTTCTCGCCCTGGAGGTTGCTGAAGTCGATACGCGCGGTGGTCTGCGCGTTGGAGGAGACCGTCACGACGCGGGCTGAGGCGCTCTGCTTCAGCTTTTCCAGCAGCAGGTTCGTGAGCAGGAACGGTGCGAGATGGTTGAGGGCGAAGGTGCGTTCGAGCCCGTCTGCGGTGACGTGCCGGGTGTCGAAGTATCCGCCGACATTGTTGATCAGCACATGGATCCGAGAGAGGCTCTGCAGTACTTCCTCAGCCAGCTCTCGTACCTCCGACTGGGAGGACAAGTCTGCGATGAAGAGGTCCACCCGCCCGCCACCGGCGGCACGGATCTCCCGAGCCGCGTCCTCAGTGCGTACGCGATCTCGGCCAGTGATCGCCAGGTGGGCACCCATCCGGGCCAGACCCAGCGCGGTAGCCAGACCAATGCCACTCGTGGCACCGGTGATCAGCACCGTCCTGCCAGCCATCGACTCCATCAGGGTCGGTCACTGACTGCGCGTGTACGATCCGGGCGCCACGGATCTCCCGGCTTCGTCACGTAGTGCGCGATCACATAACGCCAGGGAATGACGGCGAGCGGGATGACAACCACGAGACAGGCATAGAACACCTTCAAAGTGGCCGAATCCAGCTGATCGCTGACCCAGAGCGGTAGCACGACGGCGATCATCCAGATGAACTTCCAGGCTATTTCGAACAGCAGTACGGGCAGCATCTGCAATGGGTAGCGAAGCCCCAAGAACCAAAGGAGCGACAACGCCACCAGCATGCAAGTCTCAACCCCCTCAAACAGCGGCCACGGCCGATCATGGTTAATGATCAACGGCCACTTCGTCAGAGCGAGCCCGACGGCGATAACGAGATAGCCGAGCCTGAGGAAGTACAGGCGCGGCAGCGACACTTCGGCCGCAGTGGGTGTGCTCTTGGGATCGTTCGGTCTTGCCGTGCTATCTGCCTGGTAGCGCGGTGAGGCGCTCGTGGTTGATTTCATTGGGGATCTCCCTCAGGTGGAAATGCCGGCGTGCCCTGATGCCTCAGGCAGGCGTAGTGACCAGGTCGGTTCTGGTGGGGGGCCGTCGGGCTCTGTGTCTCCGGGCTCGTGCTGGCCCTGATCGAGGCGGAAGGGGTGACGGTGTACCTGACGCGTTGTCCGACTACGTCGACGATCACGAACTAGTGCTGCCAACGAGGGGTGGCGTGGCGGCGGATGTTGTTGTTGAGATGGTCGGCTCGGATGGCAGCGAGGGTGGGGTACTGAACCCCTTGGCGATCAACCACACTCCGATGAACAGCTCCCACAGGCCGCCCGGGATCGCGTGTATCGAATTCAGATTGGGACCGAGGATTTGCAATACAGACCCGAGCAGGAGGATCGCATATCCAATGAGGCCCCAGACGGCCAGCGGCCGCGGAACCAACTGTGCCCGGTAGAGCATGGAACAGAGGATGAGGCCAGCCACCCCAACGGTGATCATGGCGAACTCGTACGCGTAAAGGTTTGCCTCTGTGAGCACAGTGCTCAGAGCTTGGAGGTAGGACGTGTCAGAGGATCCAGCGTTCAGGTATTCGATGCCGATCGGTATTTGAATGAGTATCAACAGCGCCATGACGGCAATGAAGGTGGCGTCAATAATCCTGGCACCGAGGTACCCCACTGCGGCCCGCTCACTGTGTGGCCTGAGGACCGGAAACATCAAGATCCCGTGAGCAGCGTCACCAGCAACGGTGAATAGCCAAAGTACCGCGCCGAGTGCCAGCAGCATGCCACTCGCGGCAATGGTCGAAAGGTGATCCGGCGTCCCAAGAATGGATTGAATAAACAGGTTTCCCGCAATACCGACGACCATTCCCGCGAGGTACAGCGCCCCGACGATTCGTGCGGTCGCTCGGTGGTTATGACGGCTGAGTCGGCTTGGCACGGTCAAGTGCGGCTGTGCATCCATGGTCTGTCTCCCGGGTGGTGTAGCCGGCGGCGGCTCTGGTCATTGCGAAGTCATATGAGCTGTAGAGCTGTAGGGGCTGATCGCGGCTCAGACGGTGATGACGATCTTTCCCCGAGGATTTCCGTCATGCAGATAGCTGATCGCGTCCGGAACTTTGCTCAGCGGGTACGTCTTATCGATGACCGGCGTGATCTTGCCGGCCTCGATGAGGTCAGTCAGGAATTGCAGATCTGCTTGGTTCGGCTCCGATGCCAGCGGCCGCAGGTGGCGTACCAGCCGTGACAGCAGCATCGCTTGGATCCAAGCCTTGCCTCCGACCCACCGATTGCCCTCTTCAGTGCCGACCGGTACGAGCGTGCCGCCGGGGCGAAGCGCCCTCTTGAGCTGCGACAGCGAACGGTTCCCGCCCATGACCAGAATCAGGTCATACTGCTGCCCGCTTTGCGTAAAGTCCTCCACGGCATAGTCGAGAACATGATCAGCGCCGACGGAGCGAACCAGATCCACCTTCGCCGTGCCGCATACACCAGTCACCTCAGCGCCGAAGGATTTGGCGATCTGCACCGCAAACAGCCCTACGCCTCCAGACGCTCCGATGATCAAGACCTTGTCGGTTGGCTTGATGCCACCCGCGTTGCGAAGAGCCTGCAGAGCTGCGACGGCAGAAGTGGGTACGGCCGCCGCCTGCTCGAAGGTGAGATTCGTCGGCTTGTGGGCAAGCATGTCGACGGGGGCATTGGCCCGCTCAGCGAATGAGCCGGCGCAGATCCCGAACACTTCGTCGCCAGCCTTGAACTGCGTCACGTTCTGGCCGACGGCTTCGACCGTCCCTGCGACATCCATACCGCGCACCCGAGCCTTGGGCGCACGGAAGCCGAAGCCCACCACGCGCAGCAGGTACGGCAGGCCCGTCATGACGTGCCAGTCGCCGATGTGGACGCTTGCCGCGTGAACACGGATGAGGACGTCGTCGTCGTCGACTTTGGGCCGATCGATCTCCTCGAGCCGCAGGACGTCGACACTCTGGCCGTACTGCTCCTGAACGATCGCTCGCATAGTGCCTTGCGCCGGCTTGACCCGGGTACCTTCCGTTGCCGCTTGCTGCCTCACCGATGTCATCAACTACTCCACATTTCGCTAGCAGTGGGTCCGGCCGCCAAACTGTACTTAGTACGGAGACTATCGTACAAAGTACGAATAGTGCTAATGTCCGGGACGGAGATGTTGAAACCAGACAGCGAGAACCCGAAGAGGCGCCGCCCGCTCAGCCGGGACCGGGTGTTGCGGGCGGCTATGGCGATTGCGGACGCGGATGGAATCGAAGCCCTCACAATCCGCTCGCTCGCTCAAGAGCTCGGCGTCAAACCCATGGCGATCTACTACCACGTCGCCAATAAGAGCGAGATTCTCGACAGCATCGTCGATCTCGTCTTCGCTGAGATCGAGCTCCCGGTAACCGACGGCGACTGGCGGTCCGAGATCGTTCGGCGCGCTACCTCGGCGCGCCGCGTGCTCAGCCGCCACCGCTGGGCGATCGGATTGATGGAATCGCGAAGGTCTCCTGGCGCCGCGACGCTGCGACATCACGACGCGGTTATCGGCACACTGCGGCGAGCCGGGTTGTCGGTGGAGATGACCGCTCACGCGTACGCACTGCTGGACAGCTACGTGTACGGATTCGCTCTACAGGAGGCGGCCTTGCCGTTCCAGGGCACAGATACTGCCGCCGACGTCACTGAGCCGATCATGGAGCGGTTTCGCACCGATCAGTATCCGCATCTGGTCGAGATGGCGACCGAGTACATCCTGCAGCCTGGTTACGACTTCGGCGACGAGTTCGAGTTCGGACTCGACGTAATCCTCGACGCCCTTACAAGATCGCTACCGAGAGACTCCCCAGGCATCCCACCCACGCATTCCGGAGCAGGCTTCCCCCAGTCGGGCTCCACACTGCCGTAAGGGAGCGCAAATGCCCGACCTTTCCCCATCGCCAGCTGAGGCGACGGTCGAGGCTGACTTACGCGCTGCACCCCAGGTCGGACCAGTCTTCGTCTCGCTGTACACGTTGGCGTACTTGGGCACCTGCCTAGTCCTTGTCGCGCCCCTCCTGGTCAGCTTGGCCCTCAAGATCAACTCACTTGTGGGGATCGAACAGGCACCGAACAGCTTGGCGGTTGTTACCGGGGTCGGCGCTTTGGTGGCAATGCTGGGCAATCCGTTCTTCGGCAAGATGAGCGACCGTACCGCCTCGCCGCTGGGCATGCGACGGCCGTGGATGATCATCGGTCTGCTGGGTGGTTCTCTCGGCATCGTCATTGTCGCGGTGGCACCCAACATTCCGGTAGTACTTGTCGGGTGGTGCATTGCCCAGCTGTTTTTCAATGCGCTGCTTTCGGCTTTGGTTGCGGTGTTGCCAGATCAAGTTCCGGTCGTTCAACGCGGCCGGGTCTCCGGGCTCCTGGGTGTCTGTTTGCCTATTGCGTCGGTGAGCGGCACGTTTGTGGTTCAGCTGTTTACAGGCAATCAGCTCGCCATGTTCTTGGTTCCATGCGCCATTGGCGGAGTCTTCATCCTGCTCTTTGCGATGACACTGCAAGATCGCCGGCTCGCCAAGGCGGATAAGCCGACCTGGTCGTTCAGAGAATTCGCAGGCACCTTCTATGTCAGTCCCAAGACGAGCCCAGACTTCGCCTGGGCATTCGCTAGCCGCTTCCTCTTCGTGCTCGCGTACGCCTTTCTCATCACCTACCAGGCCTACTATCTGCTGGACAAGATCGGCAGCGCCGAGGCCGATGTGCCACACCAGATATTCCTCGGCACCCTCGTCCAGTCCGCCCTGGTGGTCGCCGCGTCCCTCATCAGTGGCAAAGTCTCCGATCGGATGGGCCGACGGAAGATCTTTGTCCTGAGCGCGTCGATCATGTACGGCCTGGCGCTCTTTGTGGTCGCCATCGCCAGTACCTTCAGCGGTTTCCTCATCGGCATGGCCATGAGTGGAGTCGGATTCGGGATCTACATGGCAGTCGACCTCGCGCTCGTCGCTGACGTGCTGCCGAACAAAGACAACGCCAAGGACCTCGGCGTGCTGAACATAGCCGGTGCACTTCCGTTTACCATCGCGCCGGCGATCGCGCCGGCCATTCTCGCGATCGGCGGCGGCAGCTATGGCCTGCTGTACGCGTTTGCCGGGACTTGCGCGATTGTTGGTGCCGTCGCGATCCTGCCCGTTAAGCGTGTCCGGTGAGGGCAAATTTTGGTGTGGTGGCGGGACGGTCGGGTTCCACATCGCCAGGCTCATGCGCGCCCTGATCGAGACGGAATGGCGGGTACTCGTCGTGCATCAAGGCGACGTAGCTGAGGACGCGGTATAGCCAGCGGTTGATGCCCAGCAACAGGTCGAAGAGGGAGCGGGGGTACTGCCGGGTGATCAACAGGAAGCAGCCGGCGATAACGACCAGCAGGTTGAGGACCGAGTAGCCACCGATGGGCTGGAGGCCGGAGCTCCAGTCGTTGCTGGTCCACGGGTACGGGAGAAGATCCGCGACGATGAGGCTGACGATGATCAAATGTGGGATGGTCAGCAGCCCCTTGAGCAGGACCAAGCCGCGGGAGAGGCGTTCGGGGTAGGCGACATCGAAGTCGGCCGGGTAGTCGGTCCGAGCCAAGGTGAACGGTGGGTAGCGGTCGGTGCCCAGGGCGGCGTACACGTAGAACCCAACCCGCCAGTTCCAGCGCAGTACGCCGACGTTGAAGTCGAACAATGAGCGCGGATAGCGGCCTGTGAACAAGATCGCGAAGCCGGCGATCACGGTGGTGATCACGAACGCGATCAGCAGGAACGCCAGCACCAGATACGGCCCGAACGCCAGTACCGGACGCTGGAGCGCGGCCACCCACGACCATTGCGGCGGCAAGTCGCCCCATTG
>DATCXA010000051.1:0-2577 GCA_036566085.1 Propionibacteriaceae bacterium | reverse complement strand
TGTTCGGCCCGGGTTTCCGTACTCTTGCCGAACTCCACTGAATCCACCAAGCAACGCGGAGACCATCTGTGACCAGCATCGGTTCGCCCTTGCAGTTCGGCTCGTTGAAGCGCCTGGACCCGAAGACGCTTTGGCCCAAGGAAGCGTACGACTTCACGCCGTGGCTGGCGCAGAACCTGGAAGCGCTAGGCGAGGCACTGAGCGTGGAGTTGGAGTTGGACGAGACCGAGGCAGCGTGCGGAGACTTCTCGCTGGATATTTTGGCACGCGATCTCAATCGTGACCACATCGTCGTGATCGAGAACCAGCTCACGCCAACCGACCACGATCACCTCGGCAAGCTGATCACTTACGCAGCCGGCTATGACGCCGGTAGTGCAGTGTGGGTCGCGCCGGAGTTCCGTGAGGAACACCGAGAAGCGCTCGATTGGCTCAATCGCCGGAGTGATAGCGAGACGAACTTCTTCGGTGTGGTTGTTGAAGCGCTGCAGATCGACAGCTCCTTGCCCGCTTACAACTTCCGCCCTGTCGCTATGCCGAACGAGTGGAGGAAGACCAAGGTGGGCGGGGCCGCACCGAGCTCGAAGGCCGCGGCGTACCAGGAGTTCTTCCAGCAGCTCATTGATGAACTGCGAGAGAAGAAATTCACTGGAGCGAGAATCGGGCAGCCACAGAATTGGTACAGCTTCGCCTCGGGTGTGAGCGGCGTGACCTACACTGCGACTTTCGCACAGCACGGGAGGGTCCGCGCGGAGTACTACATCTCCGGTGGGGACAGCGCCGCGAACAAGGCGCAGTTCGATGCCCTCGAGAATCACCGGACGGAATTAGAGGAAAAGTTCGGTGAGCCACTGACGTGGGAGCGGCTAAACGACAGGATCGCCTCGCGTATATCCGTGTCTCGTCCGGGGAGCATAGACGACTCAGGCGAGGAACTGGCCGAGGTTCGAGAGTGGCTGGTTGGGCGTCTCTTCGCGTTGAAGGACGTCTTCGGGCCCACACTCAAGGGCATGTAGAGGCGTCCATGGCGCCTCTACATGCGCTCGATGGTCCAATGAGCACTCGTCTGTACTCGGCCGCATGTTGGCGTGCTAGGTAACTGAACTCACAATCCGCTAGGAGGAGCAAGAAGATGGCCGCGCCGACAGAGTTAATGGCTTCAAAGCGATTTCTCTCCAGCTTGCGCAGGCAGTCGCCAGTCCTGAAGCGGAAGACGTTTCTCACGGTCAATGATATTGTGGAGCGGTATGAAAACGCCGTATCGCTCGCCAATAGTCAAACCAAGCGCGTGCAAGGGATACGCGCGCCTGTGTGGCGAGTAAGGTTGGACGACTACTTTATCACTGGGACAATCAGCTGACGCTCCTCGATGTGGGCGCAAAGTCTATAACGAACGCATACTCAGACCGGCAATGCCGTCGAGATCTTGAAGGGGCGGAGCCGGCGCCGTCCGTCCTGAGTCGAGCAGATGCCGAGCGCGCGAGTCTCTTTGTCGACGCAGAGGACCGAGCCAATCCCATCTTCTCGCCGAAGGAAGGGCTGAGGGAGTGGCTCTACTGCTTGGACGATGATCAGGATCGCGTCGCATGTACCCTTCTTGATGCCGCGCTCCAGACGGGAAGATCGAAGCGGGCGTCGGTTCACCTTGTTATCGGGGGCCCGGGTACCGGTAAGATTAGCGTACTGGCCGTTCTGCTTGACGAACTGCGAAGCGAAACGAATTTGGAGCTTCGACTAATCGCCTCCGAGGCCATACAATCCTTCCTCAGCGCGCATGTCCCCTTCAGCCTAAAGCCGTACATCCACAAGGGAGGAATAGTTGCCACTGACGAGTTTGCGTTCCGGTCATTCATCAAGTTCTTCGGCGACGCCGGCAATCGTACCGATCGCTCGCTACCTGTGAGCGACGAGGTGGAAAGAGCTGGATGCCACTGGGCGTGTACCTACCCTATGGGCAAGCGCCCAAGGCAGGTGGAGGACGGATCAATAATGTTTATGGCGAGACTGGTCAGGAGCCCAAATGACATCGTGATTTTTGGGCGGGCGATCGGTCTCTAGCATCAAGACGGCAGGGACGACGCATCGGCCGCCGAGATTAAGCTCCGCGAGTGGAAGAGCCGCTTGCCGCACTATGTGCGTGTGCACCATGCGGAATTTCTCAAGGGAGAGATTGGCGGTGGTGTATCGCTGAACGAGATGATGAACGAGCTGAAGGCGGACGCCTTCGTGAGTACGCAGCGTTACGCAATGGTAGGGGAAGGGAATCCCGATCCCCGGCGTGCCTATATGCGGCGTGCGGAGGTCGAGCTGACTCCTGAGGGGTATAGATGGCTGTCCGAGCGACTCGACGATGCATTCGCGGAGCACGGGTGGCTTCCGGCATCCGTCCTCGCCAAACTCGACTGGCCAAAGTAGAAGATTGTTGGCCGCGTTGCCGTAGGCATCTTCATGGAGGCCGCATGACCGCTCCCGAATCTCATCCTCCAGAGTGGACGCAGCTGCTTCGACCCACGATCCCGCCAGTAATGCAGCCGATTATCACGGGCTCGACCGCAATCGCCTGCTATCTGGAACTGC
>DATCXA010000371.1:0-3846 GCA_036566085.1 Propionibacteriaceae bacterium | reverse complement strand
GCGCAGCGCCTCCCTCCGACCAAGCAATCCATCCGCAAAGTCCTCCGCCACCTCACCAACGAGGTAATTGCGCAACGCCATGCCAACCTCCTTGTCGCTGACTCTTGTGCCTGAAACGATCGCCCGTCGGCGAATGTGCCTTCTGCCCTAAAGGACGCGGCCGCAGAAACGAACGTTCAGCGAAACCACCCACAGTTCCGTCTCAAAGTCGTGGCCTGCGAGACGTGACGGCCGGCCCGGCATCGGAACAAGCCCGTAGCCCTCAGTACAAGGCGAAGGCCTGCTGCCTGGCGCTGCCCCAAAGGCTAAGAACGTTTGAAACGGAAGCTAGGGCAAAACGGAACCTCACCACTCGACCCAGCCAACACCCTTTGGGGCAGGGCCAGGCAGTCGGCCTTCGCCGGGATGGAAACGTTACGGGCTACTTGTTCAGAGACGTACCGGCCGAACGCAGGTCCTCGCAGGCCTCGACAACGCGCTTGCTCATGCCGGCCTCTGCGACTTTCCCCCACGCCCGTGGGTCGTACGCCTTCTTGTTCCCCACGTCACCGTCGACCTTGAGCACCCCGTCGTAATTGCTGAACATGTGCCCGGCCGCGGGTCGGGTAAAGGCGTACTGGGTATCGGTGTCGATGTTCATCTTGACGACGCCGTAGTCGACTGCCGCGCGGATCTCCTCCAGAGTCGAGCCGGATCCGCCGTGAAAGACCAGATCGAATGGTCGCTCCTTGCCGATCTTGGCGCCGACCTCATCCTGGATGTCCTTCAACACCTCGGGACGGAGTTTGACCGCGCCCGGCTTGTACACCCCATGCACGTTGCCGAAGGTCAGCGCGGTGATGTAGCGGCCCTTGTCACCCGTACCGAGCACCTCGACGGTCCGTAATCCATCCTCAACCGTCGTGTAGAGCTTCTCGTTGATTTCGGCGCTGACGCCGTCTTCCTCGCCGCCGACGACCCCGACCTCGATTTCCAAGATCACGTTCGCGGCGGAGGTCTGCTGCAACAATTCCTCGGCGATCGACAGGTTCTCCTCAAGCGGCACCGCCGAACCATCCCACATGTGTGACTGGAAGAGTGGCTGGCCGCCTGACTTGACCCGCTCGGCCGATAACGCGAGCAACGGGCGGACGTAGCCGTCCAACTTGTCCTTCGGGCAGTGATCGGTGTGCAAAGCGACGTTGATCGGATAGTTCTTCGCGACCTCGTGTGCGTACTCGGCCAACGCAACTGCGCCGGTCACCATGTTCTTGATCGTCGCGCCCGATAGATATTCGGCTCCGCCAGTGGAGACTTGGACGATTCCGTCTGATCCGGCTTCGGTAAAGCCCTGAAGGGCTGCGTTCAGTGTCTGTGAAGAGCTGACGTTGATCGCTGGGTAGGCGAAAGACCCCCGCTTGGCCGCGTCCAGCATGGCGGCATAGACCTCGGGGGTGGCGATGGGCATGCTCGGTGAGCTCCTTTTCTACCGCTGTGGCTGTTTGCGGTCGTTACGTGTGGCGATTGCACAGTCTGTCAAAAAAGGCCAAGCGGTGGTAACTGCAGTGCGTTGTCTCAACTTTCAAGTGCAGACAAGTCCACTCCATAGCGGCCGGCCGAAAACGCTCGCACCGTACTGTCCAGCGTTGCAGGAAACACTGTGACTTGATCAAGCGGCACCACTGCTTGGCTTCCATCAACCAGAACCAGACGAAGCCGCGGGCCGCGGTCGATGCCGCCCTTGATCGTGTCGATCTTTGCGACCTGCTCCCACGATGCGTTGAGTCCAGCGAGCTGAATCCCGGGTGGGCCGATCCGAATGGCAACCCCATTGCCGACCGTCCGCATTTCCCTTACTGCCAAGAAAAACAGCACGATGCTGGCAGCCAGCCATGCCAGCGATGCCCCAAGTACGATAGCAAAAATGATGATCACTCCGGCGTTACCAAGATCTTCCCGGCGCCATAGATAGATCAACACGAGCAGGGCGATAGTGATCCCAAGACTGAGCAGTCGTGACCGTATCAGGCGCCGCCGCCGCTCCACCTTGTCAGACAGCGGTCCTGGATCGTAGGGAACGACCAACTCTGAGATCGGACCTGTGCTCATGAGGCCACAGGCTAGTTCTCTCTGGCGCCCCGGGGCGTGATCGCCATATGAATTCGATAGCGGTCGGCGCGATACCACGAGGTCGACATCTCAATTGCTCGATCACCCGCGTACGTCACTCGCTCCTGCACCAGCAACGGCGCTCGCTTGGCGATGCCGAGAACCCGGGCCCGATGGGCATCGGCGGACTCGGCACGCACTGTCTGTTCACCGCTGCTGACCACGACGCCGTACTCGTTAGCGAACACGTCGTACAGCGACCCGAGCTCTCGTTGCAGCAGCCCGGGAAACAACACCGACGGATAGTGGCCAACCTCGTACGCCATCGGAGTGCCGTCGGCAGTTCGGAGCCGCTCCACCCGTACGACCGACTGGCCCGGACGGATCCGGAGGGCGTGAGAGACGTCGGCGTCGGCAGGCTGCTCGGCAGCCGACAGCACCACCGTTGCCGGCACCAAGCCACGCGCCCGCATTTCGCGCGAGAACGACGTCAAATGCAGTCGGGAATCCACTTGCGGGCCAGTCAGGTAGGTGCCCTTGCCGTGTACCCGTTCCAAAACACCCGCTGAAACGAGGTCTGCGATCGCCTGACGGACGGTAACTCGGCTGACACCGAGGCGCACTACCAACGCTCGCTCCGAGGGAATGGCGTCGCCAGGGTTGAGTTCGGTCCCGATCAAGTCTTCGAGGATGCCGCGGACCTGGACGCGTTTGGTAGTTGCCGAATGTGGTTGGTGATCAAGGTGCTGCACTGCGCCTCCTCATCACCTGGGTCCGATCCAGCTCACCGGACCAGTTTGACAACCCCTCAGCGTGCCCAGCGCAGCGCCCAGTGGTACATCGCGATGGCTGCCGCAGCGCCGGCGTTAAGCGATCGGGTGGAGCCGTGCTGAGTGATGGCGACAAGGTCTTTGCAGACAGCTACCAGCTCATCTGTTAGCCCTGGACCCTCGGACCCGAACACCAGACACGTCCGTTGCGGCAGCTCATAGGGCTCCAGCGGTACGGCACCTGGAAGGTTGTCCACACCGATGACTACATAGCTGTCTGCCGCGATCCGGTCGGCGAAGTCAATCACCGATGCATGGTGGAAGATCGTGAGATAGCGGTCGGTGACCATCGCTCCACGCCGGTTCCAACGGCGACGGCCGATGATGTGCACACCGGAGACATTGAAAGCATTCGCGGTGCGCACGATGGAGCCGATGTTGAAGTCGTGTTCCCAGTTCTGGATTGCGATCTGCAGCGGATGCCGCCTGGTGTCAAGCTCAGCAACGATGGCCGACACTTTCCAGTAGCGGTAGCGATCGATCACATTGCGGCGATCTCCATGCTCGAGCAGCTCCGGATCGAGCCTGTCGTCGTCGGGCCATGGCTCGGGGTGGGGTCCCACTCCGGGGGTGCCCGACGCCTCGGTCAGCTGCTCATCATTCAGGAAACTCACAGTCTGCGACGGTACCGTTTGCCGACGTGACCGCTCTCCAGGCCGCCGTCGGCCTGCTGCCGATGCTGCTCCCGTCCTGGATGGACCCGGAGCAGCTGATCAATTTCTTCGGCCCGTACGCGCTGTGGGGCGTCGCATTCGTAATCTTCGCCGAATGCGGGCTCTTCGCAATCTTGCCCGGTGATTCGCTGCTGTTTACGGTCGGGCTGCTAACCGCAACCGGCGTAATCCCGCACAACCTGGTATTCGTCTGTGTTGTGCTGACCACTGCGGCCGTGTTGGGCAACGTCAGTGGGTACGCGATTGGACGCAAG
>DATCXA010000360.1:0-3541 GCA_036566085.1 Propionibacteriaceae bacterium | reverse complement strand
GCACGGTAGAGAGTCAGTCGGCCCCGGACCGGCCATCCGATGCCGCCAGCGCGGACGCAAGCAGCCCCACGACACCAACAGACGCCCCTCCAACCACCGCAACTTGGCCACTCCTCGAGGAGCCTGCGCTTCCGCCAGCGGCGACGGGCCAGTCAACGGACCGCCCCGTCGGACCACTGGTTAGCGGGACCACCCTCACCGATGGGCCGAGTGGGCAGACACAACAAGATTTTCAACCGCCGCGATGGGTTGAGTGGGCCGAATGGGCCGAGTGGGCCGACTCAACAAGATTTCCACCCACCCGCAAGAGGTCGGGCTACGATACGGCGGAGGTCGACGCGTTCCGACAAGAGATTCGCGACACATTCCTCGGGGTCAAGCAACCCCCGCTCACCTCAGATGAGGCCAACGACAAGCGGTTCAGGCTTACCCGGCGTGGCTATGACGTGCAGCAGGTTGACACCTTCTGTGATGAAGCCGAACAGAGGCTGGCGGCGATGCGGCCGACCTCCAGGGACCACGCGACTGAGGCGCCCCATCTGGCTCAGCCGGCGCTTTCATGCAGTCGGGCCGTGAGTTCACGTTGATGCATCGAAAGGGTGCTCCTGCCGAGCGAGGAACGCAACCCCGCTTGTTGCGTGGGCCACAAGACGATGCTTTAGCTGCTGCCGGTGCCCTGTTGGACTCGGTTATCCGGCAATCTGCGAGCACCGGTGAAATCCTGTGAAAATTCTCCCCACATCACATCCAGTTACCCCGTCCTGGCTAGGGGCGATGCACTGCAGCCCTGTTGATTCGCTGTCAACTGGCCCTCTAGGACGATGATCGTGTGTGCCGCACTGTGGGTATGCCACTGCGCCTGTAGTCCGACGGGATAGCGGATGAGATAGTGCTCCGCGCCTGAAACAGGATCCTGATAGAGCAGTCGGACTCCGATGGGGCGGTCGTAAATGATCGGCTGTGACGCGTTCAGTTCAACGTTCGAAAGCTGGTCGGGGAGCACTGGTGACGGTGATGACTTCACAGCGCAATGCTGACTTGCTCCGACGCCTGCCGGAAGTCCTTTCAGAGCTGGATTAGAGCAGGAGGTAACTACCTGGTCAGCTCGGATCAGCTGCGATCGTAACCGGGATACCGTGGTCGTGGGCGGTCCCGATTAGGCGCTCCCGAATCGAGATGCCAGCATCCGGATTCCATAGCCGGGTACGCAGCTCAGGCCTGACGGCCCGTTGATCATGAAAGTCGTATTCCAAACTCACTTCCCCGAGCCGCTGCTGTGCGCCGTAGTTCGTCAGAATGCTCTTGACGGCGGTGATTTCCTCAGTCGGCCAATACATCTGGGTGACCGAGTGCCAGACAACCGTAGGCCATCACGATCGGCCTCCAGCGCGTTGAGCAACCAGCTGCTTGCCGTTCCCTTGTCGATGTGCACCGGGTGCATCGCCGCCACTGCCAATGCCAACCTGAGGCGGTCATGGCGATGCAGATCGAAGGGCCAGACAAAGGAAGTCAGCAACAACCGGCCGTCGGCAGTGCCGGCGTCCACGGGGTGAAGATCGCAACCGCCGCGGTCAGTGATCACGAATCCTTCAGGCTGAACGGGACCCTCGATAGGATCGACGAACTGGAGCTTCGAATCGATCGCGCCGAAATGCCAGGATGTGCCGCGAAACGCGTAGTAGTCGAGCAGCAGGTTGAGACCCGCGCTCGCCCCAAGCTCTAGCAGCCGGATACGGCGTACGCCCGAGGCGGCGACCAGATCAAACAGTCCAGCGAGCAACGCAGCCGATCGACCGACCTCGTTGGTCTGCGGGGTACCGCAAGGGCAGCATGCATCTCCTCGACGTGCGCGCCGATCACATGACGCATGACCGGCCAGACTTGCGAGGCGGGCGCAGTGCCGCCGAGGCAGGGATAGAACCGCACGAGTTCCGGGGCTCGGCCGGTTAGTACGAGACGGAATACGCCGGCCAGCAGCCGAAGGTGGACGACTGCCCCGCGCGGTGCATGCTCATATCCGCGACACACCTCGCGGACGGGGCCGCCGGCGTCCCAATCATCGGCCATGCCCCGGATGGCGTACCCATACAGGTGCTCGGCGTCGCGGGCATGCGCTCGGAAGCGTTCGGCCAGAGTTTCCCCGGCATCCCAGTGAGACGCGGCTCTGGCCGGTGGATTAGCCATTACTCGCTTGCCAGTGCTCGACCTGAGAGCAGGGCCCTGGTCTCTTCCCATCCCTCCAGATTGGAGTCGAGCTGAGCCACGTCCGCCGGCGTCCGCAGTCGGTGCCAGGTCGGTGTCAACGTGCACCGGCTGCGGCGCGGCGCAATGGCGCTGAGTCGCGCAAACGGGTTCTGATCAAGGTCGAACGCGTCCTGGGGAATCCAGTCGGCCAATGGCAGCGATACGCCAATCGCGACGCACCCGCTTCCGCCATGCTCGGGCGCAATCGCAATATCGGTCCGATGGAGCACCTTGAACAACTTGGCCAGTACGAGTCCTGGCAGGTCCGGCACATCAGCCGGCACCACGACAAGCTCATCGGCGTCGTCACTCAACTGACGCGCAATCGCAGACACCGTGATGTCAGCCGGAAGATGCAACGCTCCAGGCCAGAGCAGCTCGGCAACCGACCCCGGACCGGCGATGCCCGATCGGACGTCGATCAGATCGGCCACCACCTCGTACGAGTCCAGCAGGCAGGCCGCAGCGAAAGTCTCCGGATCCATTCCCTCTGGCGCTGCAGGTGAGGCGTCATATCGAGCCAGGACGACCGCTACCCGGCGACGAGCAGCTCCCTCAGTCGACATCGAATTCATCGGCTTGCCTGCCTTGCCCAGCGAGGTAACCCTCCAGGTAGCCCTTGGCCTTCTCAGTCGCCGCGTAGCGGCCGACCAAACGCCAGAAGCGATCTGAATGACTCGGCTCTACCAGATGTGCCAGCTCGTGAAGCAGGACGTAATCAACCACCCAGGCCGGCATCGGCTGCAGGCGGTGCGAGAGCCGGATAAGGCCGGTGCTCGGCGTACACGATCCCCAGCGCTGCTGCTGGTTGGTGACCCAGGAAACTCCGACCGGCTCGGGCATGTGATCCAGAGCCGGCGCCAGGTAGGTCGCCGCAAGGTCGCGCGCTCGAGCTACCAGTGCCGCATCGCCGCGCGGTGCCGATGCCCGGGCCTCGCGAGCGAGGACTCTCTCGACCATGTCGCGAACGAAGGTCTGTTCGTCAGCCTTCGACATGCGTTGTGGAATCAATACGACGATGGTGTCGCGGTCTCGGTACGCGGTCACTGTTCGGGTACGGCGGCTGCTCCGTCGCACCTCAACCTGCGGACCGGATTCGTTGAACCCAGATTCAGCGAACCCCGGATCATCGATCGCTGTCTGCGCGGCCTCGCTGCTGGTCAGCCGGCGGCGAGGTGTCGGCGACTCTGGGCGGCGTTGCCTCCTCTTCGCCCCTGGCTGGGACAGAGGCAGTCGTGGTTGATTCACGATGTCCTCCTTGGATGGCACGAGCCAACCTACCCGTCCAAAAGTGGTC
>DATCXA010000340.1:0-2713 GCA_036566085.1 Propionibacteriaceae bacterium | reverse complement strand
TGTGCATGACGCGCGTTGGCACGTTCACCCACAGTGGGTGAGCCAGGCCGGCGCGAGCGCTTCCAGAATGTCTTGTGGACAGGCTCACACCGTGGGCCGGAGAGAAAGGTCGGCGGATGGGGTGTCTGCTCGCACTGCTTGCCGGGTTCGCGCCAAGAGTCGCTCTCGCGCTGATCTGGATTTTCACGAACTTGGTGGACCGTGCATTCAACGGCTTCCTCATCCCGCTCCTCGGGCTGATCGTCTTTCCCTATGCGACCCTGTTCTACGTCCTCGCCTACAACCCGGTTAGCGGCGGAGTAGCCGGTTGGGGATGGATCTTTGTAGTCCTCGGCTTTGTCTTCGACATTGGGCACTGGGTCGGCGGAGGTGTGACTGGTCGGCGGCGTTATGCGAGCGCATAGCGCCGTTCATCAGGTGACTCGGGGGCGTCACCGGGGGAGTCACGAGCACCGAAATCCCGAACCAGCCTGACGGCTGCTGGCGCGCCCCCGGTGCCCAGAATTTTCATGATCTGGTCAGCGACACAAGCGAGCTATGGCGGTCGTGTGCTTGACGCGCGTTGGCGCGTTCACATGCATATACCCACGGTCCGTTACGCATTGAGGCACTTGCGATGGCGGCGGCGAACGCCGAAATCACCCTCTTCGGGTGAGGCAGCTGGCGCCATTTCGAAAAGGCTGTCCGAAGCGGCCATTCTCGTCGAGCTGCAGCGGGAGGCAGCGGGAAAAGGAGAAACCAGATGAGTTCAAACGACGATGCTCACCGCACAGTTCTTCCCATCCCGCATCAGCCACACTTCGGGCTCACTACCTACGATGCCAATGATCCGGACACCGACTATCCGCCGATCAGGGATCTGCGACCCCCGCGTGGCGCCCTAATGTTTTGATCGTCTTGCTTGACGATGTTGGGTTCGGCGCCAGCAGTGCGTTTGGCGGCCCTTGTCAAACGCCGAATTTCGAGAAGCTTGCAGCCAACGGCCTCCGTTACAACCGTTTCCATACAACGGCGCTGTGCGCCCCAAGCCTTCGTGAACGGGGTGCAGCAGCGGCCGATCGAGGGCGTCAGCATGGCGTACTCCTTCGATGACGCCCAGGCCCTGGAGCGGCACGAAACCCAGTACTTCGAGATGTTCGGCAACCGCGGCATCTATCACAAGGGTTGGACGGCGGTGACCAGACACCGAACTCCATGGGAGTTCGCGATCGCGAAGCTACCGGCCTTCGACGACGACGTGTGGGAGTTATACCACACATTAACGGACTGGAGCCAGTCGAACGACCTGGCGGAACAGAACCCCCAGAAGCTGCATGAGCTGCAGCGACTGTGGTTGATCGAAGCAGTGAAGTACAACGTGCTGCCACTCGACGACCGCGCTGCCGATCGTGCGAACCCCGACATCGCCGGCCGTCCCCAGCTGGTGAAGGGTAACCGTCAGCTGCTGTTCGGCGGGATGGGACGGCTGACCGAAGGCTCGGTCCTCAACATCAAGAACAAGTCGCACGCGGTGACTGCTGAGCTGGAGGTGCCGGAGCCTGGCGCTGCTGGCGTGATCATCGCGCAGGGCGGCTTGACCGGCGGTTCGTAGGTGACAGGTGAGCCAAGTTCGTCACCAATGTCGCACGTCTCGTCGGCGGAGAAGACAAACGGCTCGGTTTGCTCAACCCGACCCTCGCCCGCCTCCTCGCCATCGAGGTAGGGTGACCGTGCCCCCCTTCCCGATCCCCCCGCCGTCGTAGCTGAACTCCATTCGCACTTGGTGGTTTCCCGGCGGGATCTTCGTGGTTCCCTCGACGGTGTAGCGGTTCAGGCCGAAGAAGTTGTACCAGTATCTTGGCTTGCCGTCCTTGGCGTAGAGGGTCTATCCGTCTCCCACGAAGTTCAACGGGGAGGTGAACTGGGTCGAGATCGACGTGGACAAGGACGCCGAGGACCTCGATCATCTCATCTCGCCGGAGGAGCGCCTCCGCCTCGTCACTGCCCTGCAATAAATGAAGTTGCACCGGCGAGGGCTCCGTCATGATTGGTCGTGTTCTTCGAGCCCCGACGACGGCGCAGTGATCGGCGATGCAGTGGCGCTGTGGCGGCCGTTGTTCATGATGCCCTCCACACGTGTGCCACGCTGCTCGTTGAGCTCGATGTGCATCCGTGATCATGCGAGTCCTTCGGCATGCAGGCCAGGTGGTCACGACGGAGATCTACGCCAATGCCAGCTCGGCGGCCACACGTGACGCGCTGCGGCAACTTGAAGACATCTTGCACTCACGTTCTAAGACTGACGTCTAAAACCGGAACTGCGTCCCAAAACCGTCAAGCAGCTACCGGAACCTGATGGTCAAGCATGAACCGGAACTGCACACGTTCTAAGACTGACGTATTGCTCTACTTTGCGGCTGTAGTTGCAGCTCTATGGCTCAAGTCCAGAATCCGAATCCGTATCTGACCAGGCCTTCTAGTGTCGGCCTGAGGGGATTCAAATTGAACCCTGCGCTGCTGTCGTACGTGATAGCTGGCCCACGCGCTCGCCTACCGCGGCGCTCCGGTCGTCATCACCGAGAGTGGCGGATTAGCAAGCGGCTGGAGGCCGAAGCGATCGAGCTTTGGTGGCTGAATACGCGGGCGGGGCGACCGCCGCCGAGCTTGGTCAACGGTACGGCCTCGCCAAGAGCAGTGTGCTGCGGTTGGTCCGACAAGCGGCGAGCGGGTGCGG
>DATCXA010000332.1:0-3010 GCA_036566085.1 Propionibacteriaceae bacterium | reverse complement strand
CCCAAGGCCGACGGGCGCGGAGCGCGGTTCTACGCCGTGGTTGCCCGCGACACCCTCGACCAGGACTACGCCGCGCACCGGCAGCGGTTCCTCGCCGAACAGGGCTACGCCTACCGGATCATCGACTCCGACGACGTGCTGCGCGGCGACGCGACGACCTGACCCACCGCCCTGTTTCCCCCGGCACGAGCCAGGCGCTCATTGCGGCGCCGCGCATCGTTGGTCGCCCAACGGGTCAGATCGCGAGGTAGGCCTTACGAACCCGGTCCGAGCCGAGCAGCTCGTCCCGGGAGCCCTCCATGACGACGCGCCCCTCCTCGAGGACATATCCGCGGCCGCAGACCTCCAAGGCCCTTCCCACGTTCTGCTCGACCATCAGGACGCTGATCCCCGACTGGTGGACCCTCTCGATCAGGTCGAACACCGTGTCCACGATGATCGGCGCCAGCCCCAGAGAGGGCTCGTCGAGCAGCAGGTATCGAGGCCGGGTCATCAACGCACGACCGATTGCCAGCATCTGCTGCTGACCGCCGCTGAGCGTGCCCGCCTTCTGGTCGGCCCGATCCGCGAGAATGGGGAAGAGTTCGTGGACCTCGGTGAGCGACTCCTGCATCTTGCGGCGGGCCTCCGGCGCGTAGGCGCCGATCTGGAGGTTCTCCCTGACGGTCATCTGCGTGAAGAGACGCCGCCCTTCGGGCACGATCGCAACACCAGCGGCGCTGACCCGATGGCGGGGGAGATCGGTCAGGATCTGTCCATCGAGACTGATGAGACCCCCGCGGCACGGCAGCACGCCAGCGATCGCGCTCACCAGCGTCGTCTTGCCCGCCCCGTTGGAGCCCAGGACCGCCACAATCTCGTGCGACGCGATCGTGAGCGACACCTGGTGGAGGGCCTCTGCTTCGCCGTAGAAGACGTCGATGTCACAGACCTCAAGCATGAGAGCGTCCCATGTATGCCGCGATCACAGTCTCGTCTCTAAGACAGGTCTCAGGTGGTCCCTCAGCGATCATCACACCAGCGGACAGCACGGTGACCCGATCGCACAGGCTCATCACCACTCGCATGACGTGCTCGACCAAAACAATGCTCACTCCCTGGTCACGCACCTTGAGGATGACCTCGACGGCCGCGTCCACCTCAACCGGATTGAGCCCGGCAAGAACCTCGTCAAGAAGAATCACTTGCGGCCGGCAGGCAAGCGCTCGCGCGACCTCCAGGAACTTCCTCTGGTGAAGGGTCAACGACGACACCGGTCGGTGTGCGTAACGGTCCAGGCCTGCGAACCGCACCCAATGCCAGGCCTCCTCGGTCACGTCCGCGGGGTTTCGGGCGCTGCCGAAGTGGGCTCCAACCTTGACGTTGTCCAGGACCGACAACGTGGAGAACGGTCGAGGAATCTGATAGGTGCGGGCCAGTCCGAGCTCCGCGATCTTGTGGCTGCTTAGCCCGTCGATACGGCGGCCGGCGAGAAGCACCTCACCCCCATCGATAGGGAAATAGCCGCTCATCAGATTGATGAGCGTCGACTTCCCCGAGCCATTCGGACCGACAAGGCCAAGGATCTCCCCTGAGCTCAGTGCAAGGGAGGCACCGTCGACAGCCGAGACGCTGCCGAAGGACTTGCGAACTCCGCGACACTCCAGAATCGCCGAATCAGTCATGGCGTCCGTCCTTGGCGGCCAAAGCTTCCAGGCGTTCCTCCGGGGACCCTCGTCCGGCCGCCGGCTCAGCGGCTGGCACGACGCCACGGCGCACATACCTGACGTAGACAGATTGAGGGACCAGAAGTATGGCCAGCGCCCCCAACATGGCCCAGAGCATCAGACCAATCACGTCCGAGGCCCTGCCCAACGTGACGAGCGCGACCAACGGGATCGCCGCTGCAATCGCAGCCGCGCGCCAGCGAACCATGAGTTGATCAACGATGCCCGATCTCAGGCCGACAACTACGACGATCAGCAGGATCCCGATGATCAGATTGTTGGCCTCCGCCAGCCCGACGTTGGTCAGCCTGTCACTCAGGGTAAAGATGAGCACAGCCCCGATAACTGGGCCCATCCAGTGCCGACGACCACCGATGAAGCTCATGAGGATGACGAACATCGGCACCTCTGGCCCGAAGGCGGAGGCGGGCGTGACAAAACTGATGAGCACAGCCTGAAGGGCGCCCGACGCCGCGGCGAGAGCTCCACCGATCCCGAAGGCGGCCAACTTGTATCGAAACGTCGGCACCCCCAGAGTTCTCGCGACGTGCTCATCGTCCCGTATCGCGGCCAGTCCATAACCCATCCGCGATCGCTGAACATATCGGGCCACGAGGATCGCGATCACAGCGAGCACGAGGCCAACTCTGTAGAGCATCTCGTTGGTGGAGCCGAGCCATTCCGGATAGGAGATGTCCGGAAGCACGATGCCTTGGCCACCATCGATGGCGCCGACATTGCTGACCACAAGGCCTAGGCCAAGGCCGAGGGCCAGGGTGAAGAGGGCGAAAATTTCTCCCTCTAGCGTGCGCAAGCGAAAGACCAGGAGTCCCGCCAGGATGCTGGCGATGAAGCCGGTCGCCGCGGCCAGGGGCAAAACGGCAAGGAGCGGGACGCCCCAGTGTTCTACCAGAAGCGCCGTGGTATAGACCCCGATGCCATAGAAGGCGTTCTGACCAAAATTGAGATAGCCAGCATAGCCGCTGAAGATATTCCAGCTCGTGGCCTGAACCGTCCAGAAGAAGACGAAGTAGAGGAACACGAGCATATAGGTGCTGGCCCCCAGCGCCTCCCGGACGTTGGGAAAGACGCCCAGGGCCAGCACGCCACCGACCCCGAGGGCAATCTTGATCCCTCGTCGTCGTTTCCCGGCTACGCGAGGCGCCGTCATCCTTGACTCCTTTCCACCGCAGCTCGGAACAGGCCCTGCGGGCGAAAGAGGATCACGACGATAAGCAGGATCAACGGAGCGAGCGCGGCCAGGGCAGGATTGGTGAACCGCTGAGTGGCTGAGGAGATGACCG
>DATCXA010000418.1:0-4250 GCA_036566085.1 Propionibacteriaceae bacterium | reverse complement strand
GCGAACTGGCACACCTGAGGTTCTGTCGAGGCCGTCAAGACTGAGGGAACTGATGCGGAGGTAGAACGTGTTGGACAGCGAGGCAAGAGGAGACTTTTGCGGCAAGGTGGCAATCGTCACGGGTGGAGCGTCAGGAATCGGTCGCGAGGTCGTCAAGAAATTTGCGGCAAAGGGTGCTCATGTGCTGGTTGGCGACATGCGTCCGCCCGAGGTGAATGGCGATCCCAACGTGATCTATGTCGATGTCGACATCACCAGTCCCGATGCTGCAGTTGCACTCATTGAAACTGCGACGCAGCAGTTCGGTCAGCTCGATGTGCTGGTAAACAACGTCGGTGCCTTCCCGGCAAGGGACGGTTTCTTGACCACCAGCACGGCGGATTGGCGACGCGCTTTTGACGTCAACTTCTTCAGCATGGTCGAATGTTGTCGTGCTGCAATACCTGTGATGATCGACTCCGGTGGCGGAGCGATCGTCAGCATGGGCTCAGATCTCGCCGTTCAACCGGACCCAACCCTGGTCGACTACTGTGCCGCCAAGGCGGCTGTGGTGTCGCTGTCAAAGACGTTGGCACTTGAGTTCGGTAAGGATGGAATCCGCAGTAATGTGGTTTCACCAGGGCCGACCCTGACCGGTGCATGGCTCGGACCTGGCGGCTTTGCCCATGGGCTTGCTTCGGATTGGGGCATGTCTGTTCCGGACGCGCTTCATCACTACGCGACGGTTTTCCGCAAATTGCCTCTCGGCAGGCTGTTGCAGCCCGAGGAGGTTGCCGGCGTCATCGAGTTCCTTGCCTCGGATGCGGCGGCTGGGGTCACGGGTTCCGAATGGTGTGTCGATGCCGGAGTTCGGCGAAGCATTTAAAGGCTTGCCATTCGGCCGCCGATTTCAGTTAAGGAAGTCGCTGCCCTCGGGCAGGTCGTCGACCTGAGCCGGGTCGTGGCTGAACAGCAGCTGCGCGCCGAAGAACGTCTCCAGCGTCGAGAGCCGGGTCAGTGCCGACATGTAGCGGCTGACGTCCCAGGCGACCGCCGGCAGGGAGCGCCGGTCGAGCATCTGGCGGTTGTAGGCCGCGTCGCCGACCACGCACACCAGGCCCGAGGGCAGTCGGACCAGCACCGACTGGTGCCCGGGGGTATGCCCGGCGGTGAGCACGCACTGCACGCCGTCGGCGATCGTCGCGTCACCGTCGAGCAGCTGCAGGTCCAGCCCGGGCAGGTCGTACTCCTGCTTGAAGTAGCCCCCGGCGGCGTGTCCGTCCGGGCAGCCGCCCCAGCGGTGCTCGGCCCGCTGCACCCACACCCGCGGGTGGTCGAGCATTCGTAGGCCCCCGGCGTGGTCGAAGTGCAGATGGGTGAGTACGACGTCGGTGACGTCGCCGACTTCGAAGCCGGCCCGACGGATCTGCGCGTCGATGAGGTCGTCCGGCCCGATGTGCGGGTGGTAGAGCGAGGTCAGACTGCCCCAGGCCTTGTCCGGGTCCTCGGTCACCACCGGTGAGCAGCCACTGTCGATGAGCACCAGCCGGTCGCCGGCCACCACGAGGAAGGCCAGCACCGGGATGGTCATGGGCTCGTCGGAGCCGCCGACTCGCACCCAGCGCTTGGGCATGGTGATGCATCCGCCTCGGAGAACGTAGAGACGCTCAGCCATGTAGCTCTCCCACTTGCCGTCTAGCGCCGGTTGACTCTCTCATGCATAGTAGTATATTAGAGAGCAATAAGTCAGCCGTAAACGAGGCCGCGAGGGGTCCATGGATCTGCAGCTGCAGGGCAAGACCGTGCTGGTGACCGGGGCGGGGCAGGGTATCGGGCGCGAGATCGGGCTCGCCTTCGCGCGCGAGGGGGCCAATGTCGCCTTCCACTACCTCAGCTCAGCCGACGGCGCTGCCGATGCCGCCGAGAAGGCCTCCGCCCTGGGAGTCCGTGCGGCCTCAGTCGGGGGCGATATCGCCGACCTCGGCGACGTGGGAGCCATCGTCGAGGCGACCCATCAGCACTTGGGTCGCATCGACATCTTGGTCAACAACGCCGCATACACCAGCGTGGGGCCCTTCCTCAAGGACGACCCCGCCGACTGGCATCGGCAAGCCGGCGCCACCGTGCTGGGCATGCTCCAGCTGAGCCAGGCAGTCCTGCCCGACCTGATCGAGGCGGGCGATGGCGCCATCGTGACCATGGCCGGCGACTCTGGTCGCGCAGGTGAGAGCCGAGCCGTGGCGACTTCGACGTTTCGGGCCAGCGCCTATGGCTTCACCAAGGCGGTCGCCAAGGAGTTCGCCCGCAACGGTGTGCGGGCCAACTGTGTCTCGCTCGGACTCGTGCGGTCCCCTTCTGTCGAGAAGCACTTCCTCGGCGAGGCGACCGACGAGTTCGTCGATCGTGTGGTCAAGGCCTACCCGCTCCGCCGGCTGGGGGAGATGGCCGATGTCGTCCCGACGGTGCTCCTGCTGGCCTCACCGCTGTCCGGCTGGATCACCGGGCAGGTGCTGTCGGTCAACGGCGGCTACGTAACCGGCTGAACCCGAAGGGAATTGTGCAAGATGACATCACCCCAGGACCTGTCGGCCTCTATCGTCGTCATCACCGGCGCGGGCTCCGGAATTGGCCGAGCGACCGCGCTGCGGCTGGCCGAGGATGGCGCCGCGACGGTTGTCGTTGCTGACATCAACGAGGACGCAGCTCTGGAGACAGCCAAGCTGATCGTGGAAGCCGGCCAGTGTGCCCGAGCGGCGGTCGTCGACATCGCCGACCCGGAGTCTGTCGAAGCGTTCCACCGGTCGGTGATTGACACCGAAGGCCGTTGTGACGTCCTTGTCAACAACGCCGGCTGGGAAGACATCAGGCCCTTCCTCGATACCGACCGAGACTTCTGGGAGCGGATCTTCTCGATCAACTTGTTGGGCCCCATCACGGTCAGCCGGGCTTTCCTCACGGAGATGGTGGAGCGCAAGTCTGGAACCATCGTGAACGTTGGCTCGGATGCAGGTCGGGTGGGCAGCACCGGAGAGGCGGTCTACTCAGGGGCAAAGGGCGGAGTGATCGCGTTTACCAAGTCACTCGCACGTGAGATGGCCCGCTACGGCCTGTCCGTCAACTGCGTCTGCCCCGGCCCAACTGACACGCCCGCGTTCGACAGGGTGCCGGAAAGGCTCCAGCAAGCGTTGATCCGGGCAATCCCGCTCCGCCGGCTCGCTGCACCCTCCGATATCGCCAATGCCATCAGCTTCTTCGCATCACCTCGCTCCTCCTACCTCACGGGTCAGGTGCTCAGCGTGAGCGGCGGCCTCACGATGGTCGACTGACGGGAGCCGCAACCATGGACAGCGTCGATGAGAGATCAGCCCTTTATCGGGAGCACGGGTGGTGGCGCGACGGTCTGGTCATCGATGACTTGCGTGCACACGCCATCAGCCGAGCAGATGACATCGCCTCGGTCACCTATTCCACGGACGGTGGCTGGGTCGACCGGTTGACCTTCGGCGAGATGGCCGCTGCGGTGGACAGCATCGCCGCTGGGCTTCTCGACCTGGGTGTCCAGGTAGGTGAGCCGGTGTGCTTCCAGCTGCCAAACTGGTGGTACTTCAACGCCGTACACCTGGCGTGCGACAAGATCGGTGCCGTCTCCTGCCCGCTCATTCCCATCCTGCGTCGTCGGGAAGTGGAGCACATCGTCCGGCAGGTTCGGGCGCGCGTCTACATCGGGCCGCGGCGTTTTCGCGGATTCGACTTCCAAGGCTTGGGTCACGAAGTCCGCGACGCCGTTGACACCCTTGAGCACGTATTCACCATTGAGGGACCGCGCGGTGCCGGTGGCTCCTTCGAGGAGCACTTCCTGGGACGCGAGGGATCGTCCATCCCCGTGGAACTCTTCGAGCAGCGCCGCCCTGCCGTGGAAGCGGTAAAGACCATTCAGTTCACGTCGGGCACGACCGGTGAGCCCAAGGGCGTGATGCATACCCACAACAGCCTCAACGCGGCGACGAAGCTCGCGCCGCTTGCCCTTGGGCTGGACAGCGACGACGTCATCATGATGCCCTCGCCCCTCGCCCACGCCTCGGGGTTCATCTATGGGTGCTTGATGCCCACGACGTACGCCATGAAGGTTGTCTACCAGGACATCTGGGAAGCCGGGCGAATGCTCGAGCTGATAGATGCTGAGGGGGGGACCTGGACGATCGGGTCCACGCCCTTCGTGATGGACACCATCCGGGTCTGCCGCGAACAGAGCCGTGACGCCGCCCCACTCC
>DATCXA010000277.1:0-8103 GCA_036566085.1 Propionibacteriaceae bacterium | reverse complement strand
TGGCGGATGCACACCGCCGCCACATTGTCGGAATGCTGTGCCGCGAAATCGCGGTAAATCGACTCATCGTGCTGACCATCGTCACCAACCAGGAGCCACTTGATCTGCGGAAACTCGCGTGTCAGGCGTTCCAGACTGCTGCGCTTGTGCGCCGGACCGCTGCGGAACCAGCTGTCCGCCGTCGGCCCCCAGTCGGTGAGCAGCAACGGGCCAGCCGGATACAGGTTGCGTGACAGGAAACGAGTCAGGGTCGGCGCGACATTCCAGGCGCCGGTTGACAGGTAAATGAACGGCGCACCCGGGTGACGGCTGCTGAGTCGCTCGTAGAGAACCGGCATCCCAGGTGTCGTCGCGCGCGCATGTTCATTCACCACGAACGTGTGCCAGGCGGCAAGCATCGGTCGTGGCAGTGCGGTGATCATGACTGTGTCGTCGATGTCGGATACGACTCCAAATGTCGTTTGAGGATCGACGACGACGACCAAAGCCCGCGCGACCTCCGAACCTTCGGAGCTGATGCCGATCTGATGCCAGCCTGGTTCAAGATCAACATCGATAGCCAGATCGACGATACCGCTTGCATCGGCCTGGACTTCGTACGATCGCTCGCCGATGTCCACACTTACGCTCGCATTCTCGATCGGGACTCCCATGAAGTTACGCCAGCCGCGTATCCCGGTCGGCGTATCGACGTGGCGCTGGGAACTCTTCGCGAGCAGCACGCGGGCCAGCACCCGTATCCAGCTCGTCGAGCCATAGCTGGTGTAAGGAATCACCTCCGCGGTGTAACCCGCATCTCGAGCGCGTCGGGCGCGCCAGCGCTGCAGCGCATGATCGATCTGAAGAGCTCGGCTTCTAAGCGGTTCCTCCACAGATCTGACCCTAGCGGCCACGCCTGCCGGGCCAAGAACGCCTGCTGGTCCTAGAACCCCCTCACTGGCCGGGAATTTGACGGCCGGTCACCGAATCAGAGGTCGAAAAGTTCGCAATGGTCGGAAATTCGAGTTGCAGCGGTTGATCAGGCCAAGGACTCACTCACCACCGCTGCGGCGGAGCACCTCGCTCAGCCGTTCCGCGGCTGCGATCACCGCCGGGGCATGGAGGCGGCCGGGTTGACGAGACAGCCGTTCGATCGGCCCGGACACGCTGACCGCAGCAATGACCTTGCCAGAGGGAGAGCGTACGGGCGCCGAAACCGAGGCGACGCCGGGTTCCCGCTCGCCGACCGAATGAGCCCAACCACGTCGGCGTACGGCCGCCAGTGCGACAGCGGAGAACCGGCTGCCCCGCAGTCCTCGCTGCATCCTTTCGGGATCCTCCCAGGCCAACAGCACCTGAGCCGCCGAACCAGCACTCATGGTCAACTGCGTGCCGATGGGCACGCTGTCACGCAACCCCGACATTCGCTCCGCAGTGGCGACGCACACCCGGTAGTCACCTTGCCGGCGGAACATCTGAGCCGACTCGCCTGTGATGTCTCGCAGCCGAGCGAGCACCGGTCCAGCAGTCGCTAACAGTCGATCCTCCCCAGCCGCGGATGCCAGCTCGCCAAGCCGTGGACCGAGCACGAACCGGCCTTGCAGATCCCTGCTGACCAGACGATGATGCTCGAGCGCGACGGCAAGCCGGTGGGCAGTCGGCCGGGCCAGCCCAGTTGCGGCGACGAGACCAGCCAGGGTGGTCGGCCCAGTTTCCAGGGCACTGAGCACTAGGGCGGCTTTGTCAAGGACGCCGACACCGCTAGAGTTGTCCATGCCTTGATACTGCCGTCTCGAATGCTGGAAGGCAAGTGCCACGATTAGCTTGCTGGTCGTGGGAATGGCGGAACACGCCGCGGCGCATCATGGGGGTACGGGGATAGGAGAGATCAATCATCATGGGCAAGACATTGAGCGAGAAGGTGTGGGACCACCACGTCGTACGGACCGCCGAAGGTGAGCCCGATCTGCTCTTTATTGATCTTCACCTCGTTCACGAGGTGACCAGCCCGCAGGCTTTCGACGGATTGCGCCAGGCCGGTCGGCAGGTACGCCGTCCCGATCTGACACTGGCGACCGAGGACCACAACACGCCGACGCTGAATATCGACCGCCCGATCGCCGACCCAGTATCGCGGACCCAGGTCGAGACGCTGCGGAACAACGCACGGGAGTTCGGCATCCGCATCCACAGCCTGGGTGATCTTGATCAGGGCATCGTGCACATCATCGGGCCGCAGCTCGGCCTGACTCAGCCGGGTTTGACTGTGGTGTGCGGCGACTCGCATACCTCGACGCACGGTGCGTTTGGGGCGATTGCGTTCGGCATCGGCACCTCGGAGGTGGAGCACGTGTTGGCCACCCAGACGCTGCCGCAGGCCAGGCCCAAGACGATGGCGGTGAACGTGAGCGGCGAACTGCCGGCTGGCGTTACCGCGAAGGACATCGTGCTGGCGTTGATCGCCAAGGTAGGTACCGGCGGCGGGCAGGGCTACATCGTCGAATACCGCGGCTCCGCGATCGAGGCACTGAGCATGGAGGGCCGCATGACGATCTGCAATATGAGCATCGAATGGGGCGCCAAGGCCGGCATGATTGCACCTGACGACACCACCTTTGCCTACCTCAAGGGTCGACCACACGCTCCCGAAGGCGCGGACTGGGACGCGGCTGTGGCCTATTGGAAGACACTCCGCAGCGACGCCGACGCCGTCTTCGACGCAGAAGTTGATCTTGACGCAAGTCAGTTAACCCCGTTCGTCACCTGGGGAACCAACCCCGGTCAGGGCGTTCCGCTTGGTGCCGCAGTACCCGATCCGGAGATCTTCGCCGAGGAGTCGGATCGGACGGCCGCGATGAAGGCCCTGGAGTACATGGCCCTTGAACCGGGCCAGAAGATGCGCGACATCCGAGTGGACACGGTCTTCCTGGGCTCCTGTACCAACGGGCGAATCGAGGATCTGCGCGCCGCGGCCGGCGTCATCGAGGGCCACCATGTCGCCGAGAGCGTACGGATGCTGGTCGTTCCGGGCTCCGCTCGAGTCCGTTTGCAAGCCGAGTCGGAGGGCTTGGACGTGATCTTCAAAGATGCCGGAGCCGAATGGCGGGCCGCCGGTTGCTCCATGTGCTTGGGTATGAATCCCGATCAACTCTCTCCCGGCGAACGGGCCGCATCTACCTCGAATCGCAACTTCGAGGGCCGGCAGGGCAAGGGCGGTCGAACGCACCTGGTCTCACCACTGGTCGCCGCCGCCACTGCGGTAACCGGCACGCTCAGCTCTCCAGCCGATCTCTCCGGGACACGATGATCATGGACGCTTTTACCAGCCACACCGGCACCGCACTTCCGCTGCGGCGCAGCAATGTCGACACCGACCAGATCATTCCCGCCGTATACCTGAAGCGAGTGACCAAGACCGGCTTCGAGGACGGCCTGTTCGCAGCCTGGCGCAACGATCCCAACTTCGTACTGAATCTGCCGCAGTACGCCGGGGCAACGATCTTGATCGCCGGCCCCGACTTCGGCACCGGCTCCTCGCGTGAGCACGCGGTCTGGGCACTGCAGAACTATGGGTTCAAGGTCGTGATCGGATCACGGTTCGGCGATATCTTTCGCACCAATTCCGGAAAGGCCGGGTTGCTGATCGCAGTTCTCGACCAAAAGATCATCGAAGAGCTCTGGGACTTCGTTGAAGAACATCCCGCTGCGCCGATTACGGTCGACCTTGTCGAGCGACAGATCACCGCAGAGGGCTTCCATGCCGACTTCGAGATCGATGACTACACCAGATGGCGGCTGCTTGAGGGCTTGGATGATATCGGCTTGACGCTGCGCCATGTTGATCACATCGATGCGTTCGAGCGCAACCGGTCGGCACACAAGCCAAAGACGCTGCCGGCAAAGGTCGCAAGCGACAGTTAGTACGGCATTCGTTGCTGTTTTTCCTTACAAGACACCAAAATGTGCAAGCCAAGTGATTGTCTGGCTGCGCGATCTTCCCTAGCGTTGGGCCTGCAGGCGTACGGTACGCTGCCCAAGTTCCCAGCAAGCTTGGAACCGCATCAAGAAGGGAAGCTGTGAACAAGGCTGAATTGATTCAGGCGGTGGCTGCCTACTACGACGGCAGCAAGACCGAAGCAGCCAAGGCCCTTAATGCCGTGGTGGAAACCATCACCTACAAGACTGCAGCTGGGGAGAAGGTCTCGATCACCGGGTTTGGCGTTTTCGAGAAGGTGCCTCGTTCGGCACGGATGGTGCGTAACCCTCGTACCGGCGAGCGCAAGCGCGCCAAGGCCACGGCTGTTCCGCGCTTCCGTGCGGGTTCGGACCTAAAGGCTTATGTCTCAGGCGCCAAGAAGGTGCCCAAAGCGCCCGCCAAGAAGGCGACCAGCAAAGCAACGAGTGGCAGCGCAGCGACATCGAAGACTGCAGTGCCGGCGAGCAAGAGGGTTTCCAGAGCGCCGGCCAAGAAGACCACGACGACGGCCAAGAAGACCGCAAGCAAACGTTAGTTCTGTTTCTAGAGCCAGGCCGATAGGACTCGGCCTTCGGCTTCCACTGAGTGGAGCCGTTGGCCAACCCTGGCATACCGAAGCTCGTCGCTTAGAGCTGCAGTCGGCAGAGCGATCCGCCTTCCCGAGGCCGTCACCGCCAGCTGCTCTCCCTCTGCAGTACGCCATTGGGTGGCAGTGATCAACTCGTAGTGACCGAGGCGACCCGTTCCATGATCGACAAGTGCTCCAGTAGCCTGACCTACCCTTAGTCCAATTGCCACTGCGAGATCGGCTTCAGTATCGACATCGCGCCGGGCGTCAGCAATCGGGGATCCGATCGCTGTCGTGGATAGGTTCGCCGCACCTGAGGCATAGTGGGCCGCCGCTGAGCGCCCCTGAAAATGCGGTGCTAGCTCGACATTGTGCGCGACCAGGATGGTGGTGCCTACGCCGGAGGCATCCGCAACGAATGATCGAGAATGAGCTCGGGATGCATCGAGGATCTGGAGTATCGAGGCGGGGCGCAACGACGGAAGATCACCCACGCACGCCACGATCGTCGTAAATCCCTGGGCTTGAAGTGCCTTTGCGCCCCAGCTGAGAGCCGAATTCATGCCCACATGACCCGACTCACTGATCACTTCCACACGGAGTCCTGCTCGGCGAAGTTGGGTCTCCAATGCAGGCTGATCGCTGACAACGAGCACATGCGGCAACGCCTCCGACAACGCGGCCAGGGTATCCCTCGCCATCGTCCAGGCGAGCCGTCGCCGCAACGGATCCGGCACCGCGAGTCGAGATTTTGCATGCGTGGCTGGTTTGAGCGCCAGTACACCTGCAGCAGGTGGTGCCGCCATCACGTGGAGTTGATCTCGCTATGCAATCTGATGAACGCCTCCCACAACGTCGCACGAATCGCGCGTTCTGCGAGGCTCCGCATCGCGCGGATCGATGCTGCCACGATCCCGTAAGGTGAAGCCACTCAAGGCCGGGCGAATCAGTCCGAGCTGACGTCAAGCGAGCCTGGATCAGCAGAACCTGCCCGGAGATCGAGACGAGGTGTTGATGGCCGAGACGCCGGCCGCGAGTCGGCAACCAGTGCTGAGGCCACTGTCAGAGGCCAATCACGAGCCGGGAGCGCAGACGATCTCAACGGTCGTCAGCATTCTGCACGCGATCATGAAGCCGCTGATGATCCGGGACTGGCGATGTCAGGAAAAGGTGCCGCAGACCGGAGGAGTGATCTTCGTCGCGAACCACATCTCCAACGCCGACCCGCTGGCGGTCGGTCATTTTCTTGCTTTCTCCGGGCGCTGGCCGCGCTTCCTGGCGAAAGCATCGGTGTTCCAGATTCCACTGATCGGGCGCATCATTGCTGCTTGTGGGCAAATCCCCGTTGAGCGCGGCTCTGCACAATCCAAGGACGCGCTCAGTGCCGCGGCTCGGGCGCTTGACCAGGAGCGCGCCTTGGTGATCTATCCCGAGGGAACGATCACCTATGATCCGCAGCTGTGGCCGATGAAAGGCAAAACGGGTGCGGCCCGGCTGGCCTTTCAGACGGGCTGCTCGGTCGTACCGATCGGGCAGTGGGGTGCTCAGGAGCTGATGCCCGGTCGTAAGCCGCGTTTCCCGAAGCTGTTTCCTCGCAAGACTCTGCGAGTCGCGGCAGGCGATCCGGTACCGCTCGATGATCTTCGTAGCAAGCCTGTCAGTGCTGCGGTGCTTGACGAGGCTACGACCCGGATCATGGATGCCATCACAGTCTTGGTTGCTGAGCTGCGCCAGGAAAGGCCGCCCGCGCACCGCTACGATCCGCGGACAGATATGACAACCGGAGATCAACGGTGACCACCGCCGAGACTGCACAGACTCCGGCGCGGATTACGATCATGGGCTCAGGATCCTGGGGCACCGCCTTTGCTCTCGTAGTATCCGATGCCGGAAACCAGGTGACCCTCTGGGCGCGACGTCCAGAGCTGGCGGACAAGATCAACTTCGACCATTGCAACCCCGACTACTTTCCCGACCTTGCGCTGCCGGAGTCTTTGAAGGCTGTCAGCGATCCTCAGCAGGCGATGACTGGAGCCGACTTTGTCGTTCTGGCAGTGCCTTCTCAATCGCTGCGCAGCAACCTCAGTCAGTGGCGGATTCCCGAAAACGCCATCGTGGTGAGCCTGGCAAAGGGCATCGAGCTCGGCAGTGGGTTGCGAATGAGCGAAGTGATCGCTGAAGCCGGTCAGATCACCCCGGAACGCATTGTGGTCGTCACTGGTCCGAACCTGGCTCGGGAGATCGCCGAACGCCAGCCATCAGCCAGTGTGGTTGCCAGCGTCTCGCCTGCGACGGCCGAGGCTTTTCAGGCGGTATGCCACACGGCTCGCTTCCGGGCGTACACCAATACCGACGTGATCGGCTGCGAGCTAGGCGGCGCGACCAAGAACGTGATCGCGCTGGCAGTTGGCATGGCGATTGGACTGGGCCTAGGCGCGAACGCAACGGCGTCCGTGATCACCAGAGGGCTGGCAGAAATCACCCGACTTGGCCTGGTGCTGGGTGCGGACCCATACACCTTCTCGGGGCTGGCCGGACTCGGCGATCTGGTCGCGACCTGCTCATCGCCGCTGTCACGCAACCGGTCCTTCGGTGAGGACCTCGGTAGGGGACGTACGGTCGCCGAGATCACCGCGTCCACCCGGCAGGTTGCCGAGGGCGTGAAGTCTTGCGCATCGATCACCGAGCTCGCGGCCAAACATCATGTTGAAATGCCGATTGTCGAGAACGTCGCCGCTGTCGTTGCCGGCGAGCTCACCCCGGCCGAGATGATCACGGCGCTGATGTCTCGCTCGGCCAAACCGGAGCGCTACTGACTCTGATCGAGGTGATCGAGGGCCTGGGCGAGGTCAGCCCAGAGGTCCTCGACATGCTCGATCCCAACCGACATCCGTACCAAACCCTCAGGCACCGATAACAGCTCACCGCCCCAGCGCCGGCGGCGCTCCAAGGTGGATTCCACCCCGCCCAGGCTGGTGGCAAACCCCCATAGCGAGCAGCCGTCGACGAATCTCTCCGCTGTCCGCGCGTCGGCAAGATCAATGGAAATCAACGAGCCGAAACCCGACATAGTCCGCTGTGCGACACCATGGCCCGGATCCTCGGGAAGTCCGGGAAACCGCACTCGATGTACCTGATGGTGACAGACGAGTCGTTCGGCGAGGACTTGTGCGCTTGCCTGGGCCTGGGCGAGACGTAGGGGCAGGGTACGCAGGCCTCGCAACGCGAGGTAGGCCTCCATAGGACCTGGCGCCGCGCCGGAGGAGCGGCGGACGGCGTCCAATGCCTCGAAGGTCTGTTGATCCTCGACTCTTGTGACCAGGGCGCCGAGCAGGACGTCGGAATGGCCCGACAGCAACTTGGTGGCTGAGTGCAGGACGACGTCTGCACCGGACTCCAGCGGGCGTTGCAGCAGCGGAGTAGCGAAAGTGTTGTCGACGACGAAGAGCGCCTCGCCGGGGAGATTGCGACCGAGCGCCGGCACGTCGGCCACCTCGATCGTTGGATTGGTAGGTGACTCGATCCACACCAGATCAGCGCCGTTGGCGGCGGCCAGCACTTCGGTGGTGTCCGCGACGCC
>DATCXA010000276.1:0-3447 GCA_036566085.1 Propionibacteriaceae bacterium | reverse complement strand
CCCAAGTCCCTAGCCGTTAGGTGTTCCCCCTAGTCAGAGGACGGTTTTTGACTTGTGGCAGGTGTTGGATTCGAACCAACGTAGGCGTACGCCGACGATTTTACAGACCGCTCCCTTTGGCCGCTCGGGCAACCTGCCATGCCGCTCAGATGTCTATCCTGCGGCGGGGAGACACAATACCCAACTTCAACAATGGGGAGCCAGCCAACTGCCAACTCCGCTAATCGATTCGGCACAATGGGCCGGTCAAGCATCGTGGGAATGGAGCAACACAGATGGCAGCAGAGAGCTCGTTCGACATCGTCAGCAAGGTGAATCGCCAAGAGGTGGACAACGCGTTGAACCAGGCCGCTAAAGAAGTACGGCAGCGGTTCGACTTCAAGAACACCGACGCGAGCATCCGCTGGTCAGGCCAGACAATCGAGATGGAGGCCAACTCCGAGGAGCGCGTCAAAGCAGTGCTCGACGTCTTCGAGTCCAAGCTCGTCAGACGCGGCGTTAGCCTGAAAGCCGTCGACGCTGGCACACCAAGATCATCTGGCAAGCTCTACAAGATCACGGCCAGCATGAAAGAAGGCATTAGCCAGGAGAACGCGAAGAAGGTCTCCAAGCTGATTCGGGACGAGGGGCCGAGGAGCGTGCGCGCGCAGGTTCAAGGCGATGAGCTCCGGGTGAGCGGCAAGAGCCGCGATGATCTTCAAAAAGTGCAAGCACTCGTCAAGAGCGCTGATCTCGACTTCGCCGTACAGTTCACCAACTATCGCTAGTACGCCGCAGCAACATCTGTCGATCACAGTCGTGGCCGCCCTAGGATGATGCCGACCGGACACCTGGTGTTGGGCAGTTCACACAGATTTGAATGAGCTTCTCGCGCATACCGACGCTCGAAGCTCAGGATGGAAGGATCACAAGCATGGGTTTTCTGGATGAGCTGAAGGACAAGGCCGAGGAGTTTGGGGACAAGGCCAAGGAAGGATTCGAAACCGCAAAGGACAAGACGGAGGACGTGATCGAGAACGTCAAGGACCGCTTTGACAGCGACGAGGCTCCTGCTGAGGACGCTGGTCAGCGTGATGCCGCGGCGGCGTCGGACGCAGGCCAAGACGCCGGAGACTTCGCACCCGTGGGCGCTACCGAACCGGAGGTAGCAGCCGTCGAAGACGCCACAGCCGGGGCAGCGGAGCAGTCCACTGCAGGCATGGGCAGCGAGTCCGGAACTGCGGTCTCAGAGGACACCAGCCAAGACGTCGGAGACTTCGCACCTGTGGGCGCCACAGAACCCGAGGTAGCAGCTGTCGAAGATGCCACAGCCGAGGCAGCGGAGACTACCTCTAGCACGGGCGAAGAGACAGCGATCAAGTACACGACAACAACGGCAGCGGACACAGATCAGGGCTTGGGAGCAGCCGCCCAAGATGCAACGACGTCGGCGGCCTCATCGGTCGATGAGGCCTTGGGCTCTGAAGAGGCTGCTGGAGATACGACGGGCGACTCCGAGTCAGCGTGACCAACAACCTCACGATGCTCCAGCACGGCACGGCAAGCATCGATGAGCTGACACCCGATTTACTGAATCTGTGACGTCTCGAATCAGCCATACCACGATTGACTCCCGGAACGCGTACCAACAATCCCTGTGGTGGTCGCAGGTGCTCGGAATGGGCGAGGATCCGCGGGACCCGAACGAACCGGGCCACGAGGAGTGCATGATCTTCTCGGCCGACGGCCGCACCCGGCTGCTGTTCGTCGAGGTACCAGAAGCCAAGCAGATCAAGAATCGGCTGCATTTTGATCTTCGACCGACTGATGATGCAACCCGGGATGAAGAGGTGGCGCGGCTGCTCGCGCTAGGTGCCACGCAGGTTGCCGATCATCGCCGACCGGATGGCAGCGGCTGGGTGACCCTCACCGATCCCGAGGACAACGAGTTCTGCGTACTCCGCGGCGATAGTGAGTTCAGCGATCCGTACGCTCACCTCGTTACCTGAGGCCACCGTCCCCAGGCGGTTGCGCCATTTCCTCAACCAGCGAGTCTGAACTCGTTCCCGGCTGAGTCAGAATGTCCACCCACTCCAGCGCGTCGTACGGGCACTCCTCCACACAGATGCCGCAATACATGCACAGCGACCAGTCAATGGCAAAACGATCAAGCACATTCTGGGTACGGTCCCGAGCGCCGGGCGGCAGATCCTCCACCGGCTCGGTATGCGAGTCGATGCTGATGCACCAGCTGGGACACTCCCGCGCACAAATCATGCACGACGTACAGGCCGATTCAATCAGCTGGATCCATCGATGCGACTGGCCGGACGAGCTCACGTACGCCTCCGCCGTATTCTGCCCGCGACGGCCGACTCGGCGATCTCCGCCGGGTCAGCCGGGGGCTGTGATGGATCCCGATCACCCCACACCACAGGCTCCGGTACGCCGGGAGGCACCATGCGGCGTCGGCTTGCCGAGAAATCAGCCTCTCCAGGCTCCTTAGCCCCTGGCCAGTTCATCGCAGTACGCGCCGCCAGCACCTCATCCTTACGCAGCGGGGTTCCTTCAAATCCGGGGCTGAGTAGCAGCCGGCGGCGCTCACCACCTGCAAACTCCACACCGAACAGCTCTGCCACTTCCCGCTCGTGCCACCCGGCGCCTGCAAAGACACCGCTCACCGTCTCGATCCGCGGATCATCTCGGGGCAGCGAACAGCTCAGCATCCGTGGCTCAGCTCGGTGCGCCAGATCCCGTACCACCAGCACGATCCGAAAACAGTCTCGGCGGCCGATTTCGTCGACGCAGCCAAGCCAATCGAAATAGTCGAAACCATCAGCCCGTAGTGCCTCAACCGTGGTTAGCCAATCCCGCGGCAATACCTCGGTCACGACGGCAGCCGACCAGCCATCTCATCAAGCACCGCCGACAACGCCTCCGGCGGAGGCGGGCAGCCAGGAACATACGCGTCCACGGCCACGAGCTGATCGACGCCCTTGGTCACCGCATACGAATCCCAGTAAGGTCCGCCAGATGAGGCACACGCCCCGAAAGAAATGACCGTTGGCCGACGGCCCGCCTGCTGCTCACAGCCATCGACGATTGCCGCAACGGCCGGGGCCAGTCGATCGGTCACGGTGCCAGAGATGACCACTGCCACCTGCGCCCGGTCATCAAGTGTCGGCAGGGGCTCAGCGGCGACCAGCGCGGCGGCATCGAATTCCAGGGTGCAGCAGGCCAATGCGACATCGAGCACCCATAGCGTGCCGTCGCCGTACCAGTCGACCCAGCGCATGGCTCCACGGTAATCCGAGCCATTGAAGCAAACGATGCGCGCCGACAGCGAACTAACGAACAGGTTTCATGAGCTGAACGTCCCGGAATCCACAAAAAGCCCTGCCTATGATGGATTTGTTAGCCCGAGCTGCGAGCGTCGGTACTGCGCGAGCAGCTCCCAACAAATCGGCA
>DATCXA010000268.1:0-2199 GCA_036566085.1 Propionibacteriaceae bacterium | reverse complement strand
ACAGGCGAGGGTCAGTCGGCCAGGATCAGATAGAGAGCGCGGCGCGCCTCGTCGAGCTTCTCGGTCGCCGCGGTGCGCTGGGCATCCGTCGCGGAGTACCGGAACTGGTGCACGACGCCGATCAGCTTGCCGACGCTCTTGAAGAATGCGGCATCCGCTTCGCTGGGACCGGGGTTCGACTGCCAGGTGCGGGCGAGATCGTCGGCGTTCTCCTTTACGTATTCGCGGCCGGCGTCGGACAGGGCATACTCCGTGCGCTTGCTGTCGCCATCGGCGAGGATGAGTTCCTCGTCGACCAGCTGCTGCAGGGTTGGGTACACCGAGCCGGGGCTGGGGCGCCACACGCCGCCGGTCTTCTCGGTGATCGCTTTGATAAGGCCGTAGCCGTTGGACGGTCCCTCCGCAAGCAGCCACAGGATCGCCGAGCGGATGTCGCCTCGATTGGCACGTCGGCCGCCCCGCTGGTAGAAGCCGTGAGGACCGTAACCGCCAAGTCCACCGAAGGCACCGAAGCCGCGATTGAATGGCCAAATTGGCGAGCCGTGTTCTGCGCTGTGTGCGTCGTTCATGACCGCAGTTCCTTTCACAATGTTTCACAATGTTCGTGATTAGCTATCGCAGCACTTCCGCGATGCGTAGACGATAGATCGGTGAATATCGAGAAGCAATGGCTTCCAGCAAACTCGAGGGATGCCGTTCGACAGACCCAAAGAATGACGGATCCAGCAAATCTTTCGCGCTAAAGGAACGCTGTGGCGACTGACCAATCCGGGCCGCCCTACCGAAAACTGGGCAAGCACGTCCGCTACGAACTGGATGCCGTCATGCGGTGGTTCGAGAGCCTGAATACTCATGCCTAGGCCGCGCACCCGGGCGGGGGAACTGGGGTCGATCTAGCTGACAACTCCCACCAATGGGCGCATCAGGGATGTGTGTCGACACGACAGTCGCCTCCCACGTGACTGCGACGCTGACGTTCAAGGAGAGCACGCGGTGCGTATCGAGGTACCGTACATCCATTTCTTAGGGACGCACTCAGTTCATGACTGCGGAGGAGTGGTTCCGCCAGAAGAATCCGCCGCCGAACTTCGAGTATCGCACAGGAGCAGGTGACCCTTCTTTCTTCGGATGCCGTTATGTAGGCGGATCGAGTCACCTTGGGAGGGGTATCTCTGTGGGTTGGCTTGCTCCTGAGGAGACGGTGCTTTGTGCGCGTGATAGTGCGCTCGATGCATTGACGGTCTTGCCGAGTGAACTCGTTTCAAGGCAACTGAGGTTGAGTCTGTGAAGAAAAAGAAGAACCTCGTGAAGAGCGTCACAGTCAGGGAGGAGTCGGTAGAGAGCATCTCGGGTCGCAAGGGGAGGCCAAGCGAGAGCCAGGCGCTGAGCGGTCAGCCAACGCAGAGGTGTGAACCCCACCTCGGCCTGGAACCGACGCGAGAAAGTGCGGGGCGCGCACCCAGCCCTACGGGCGAGCATAGACATGCTCAAGTCGCCGCCATGCTTGCTTCTCGCCCACGAACACACCTGGGCGAAAGTTGCCGTTTCGGGGATCGGCCGCTCGATGAATTGCGCCTGACCACCCTCGCCGTGCGGACGAACGACCATGCGGCGAGCTGCAAGCACAAATCGATCCCTGCCGCGATGCCGGCGCTCGTCGCGACGTTGGCTTCTTCGATGTAGAGCACCTCGGTATCAACCGTTACGTTCGAAAACTCCAACTGGAGCGCACTCGCATTACGCCAGCGAGTCATTGCGCGCTTCCCATCCCGGAGCCCAGCCGCCGCTAACGCGAAGGCGCCGATGCACACCGACACGACCCGTGCGCCCCGCCCGTGCGCCTCCCGCAACACATCCAGGATGTCCGTGCTCAAGGTGAGTGTGGATTCATCTCTGGCGCGGAGAAGGCTCTGAACTCACGCGTGGCCCTGATGTGTAGTGTTGGCCGCATTATGACTGCACGAAAGAATCCCCCTGGGCGTCCACCCGCCTCCTCGCGAGTGGCAATCGAGGAAGTAGCGTTGGTGCTCTTTGCCGAGGAGGGCTACGGCGGCACGACGATCGAGGCGCTCGCTGCGGCGGCCGGCATCAGCAAGACATCATTCTTCCGTTACTTCCGGTCAAAGTCAGACATCGTCTGGGGCGTCTTCGACAAGCACATCGACCGTTTGCGCGCGACACTGGAGAGCTCCGACGCTG
>DATCXA010000259.1:0-2056 GCA_036566085.1 Propionibacteriaceae bacterium | reverse complement strand
GATCAACCCCCGATCGGCCTTTTCGGCTAGGAGGAGGCAACCTTCCACAGGTAGCCGTCAGGATCGCTGAAATATCCGGAACGGCCCCATCCGGAGGAAGTCGCTTCCCGCACAACGCCGGCACCGGATGCGATGGCCTGGTTCATCGCCTCATCCACCGCGTCACTGGAATCGACGATGTAGTGGAAGGACACACCCCGAAATCCTGACCCGTCGGCCGAGACACCGGCATCTTGGGCAGCTGCTTCCCGCGGGTAGAGCGCGATCGAGGAGGAGCCGTTCCCCAGATTGAGCAAGACGAAGCTCGGATAGTCCTGCTCGACCTTGCAGCCGAGGCCATCGGAATAAAAAGCCTTGGAGCGCGCCAGGTCCTCAACGCCGAGCATGATCGTGGTCACTTGCAGAGCCATTTGTCGTTCCTTTCCAGGAGCAGTTGGGTCGTATATCTCACCCTGTCTGACGGGTCAGAGGGACCTGGTGTGACGGATTCGCAGATCAAACTGGCGGCGCAGGAGGCCAGAACTCCCCAAGCGGCAGTGCGTCACCGCGTCGCGCGCTCACCGGGATTGGCGTGTACGGCCGTACGGCGCTCCTGCGGCGGACTGTCGAGAATCCGGTCGACCTCTCGAAGGAATGGCAGCGGCGCCTCGGATCCGAGGGCATCTCCCAGGCAGTAGGCGCGGTAGGCCCGGCGCTCCGCGGCCAGGGAATCAGGCCCGAGCAGCTCATTGAGCGCGTTAGGCAAGGTGCTGAGATCGCGTTCAATGATGTACGCCACCCTGGCCATCGGGATTGCCTGGCGAAACGCCAGACCCTTCTGCTGAATCGCCACCATGGCCAGCGGTTTCCCGGTCGCCAAGAAGTCTGAGGCAACCGACGACACATCGGTGATCAACGCGTCGCAGTGGTTGAAGCATTCAGGAATATCCCAGTCATCCTCTGCGGCCCGTCCGAAGACGTGCTGCCGACCACTGCTCTTATGGTCCGCGCTGAGTCGCCGGTGGATGTCATGGGCTAATCCGGTCTGCTGCGGATCGCGATAGGTCTGCGGATGGGGTCGGAAGATCACCGTGACGCCTCGCTCCAGCAGCGCATCAACAATCTGGCTCCCCAGCGGCAGCGACGAGTAATTGGTATTGGGCTTGCCGCCGTGCCATGTCGGCGCATACAGCACGGTCCGCGGCGCACCAGCCGGCAGCGGCTCATCGCGAGTCACGATCCGCTCGATTTGTGGCCGCCCGACGATCGCGAATTGCTCCGGGCGGATTCTGACGCCGTGCGCCGCGTAGCGCTCCACGCCTTGCTGACCCGACACGAAGACCTTGTCAAAGGCTGCGTGCCGCGCGCTGTAGTTGGCGGCCTTATCGGAGTCTCCATGGTTCAACCAGATGTGGGTCAGCCGGTCGAAGCGCAACATATCCACGTTGGCTTGGTGATTTTGGACGTAGAACGCCGCCTTGAGCGAATCCACCACAAGATGCCAGAGGCGGCCGTGCGCGCTTCTGAGTTTGGGAACCAGTATCGGAGCCGAGGTGAGCTCGGTGATCTCGGGCACTGTGCTCGCATGGCAGGTGATCACCACGAACCGACGATTCAGACGCTCGAAGTAAGGCAGCCACATGCCGAGCTGATAGCGCGCCCCGTTGCGGGCGGCGTAGTACACGGCAAATTCGGGCTGATACTGCTGAAGTGCCTTGCGGATCCCGATCGAAGAGCGCCGGCTGACCATCACCGCACGGATGGCGTACGCCGCCAAGATTATTGTCACCATGGTGCTAAGGGCGACGATCAACAGGTAGCTCCAACCGGGCGCCCCAAGACCGGCTAGCACGCCGCCCACTATCGCCGCAGCGAACGGCGCAAGCGCTACGACGCGCGGCTTGAAAGGTGGCCTCGGGACTTCAGGAAAACCAGGTAGCTGCACCGCGACCGGTGTCGCCTTGGTGAGCAGGACGCGAAGGGTTGGCTCACAGAGGATGGCAAGGATGGCCAGGCCCGTGGCGCTCCAGATCCAGGCCAGGTCGTCTGGCCGGCGTGCGAGGTAGCCCGCAGCAAC
>DATCXA010000253.1:0-3113 GCA_036566085.1 Propionibacteriaceae bacterium | reverse complement strand
CGCGCGAAGAAACGCAGGTATTCCCCGCCGGTCTGATATGCCGGGTACCCGCTGCTCTCGGGCAGGACGCCGATACAGCGTCGAATCTCGCCAGGTGATGTCGAGGGATGCCCAGCTATCGAAAAGTCGCCGCTGGTGGGTACAAGCACTGTGGTCAGCAGTCGAATCGTCGTGGTCTTGCCGGCCCCGTTGGGTCCGAGCAGGCCGAGGATCTCCCCTTGTGAGGCCGCAAAGCTGACGTTTTCAACCGCGCTGCGGCTCCCATAGTGCTTGGTGAGTCGCGCCGCTTCCACGGTCGTACTGGTCATTGGCCTGCCTGGTCCCTAGACCCCGAGTGCGACAAGGTCACATGCAATTCCAACGAACGTTTGATGAGAAAGAGATGAGAAGCCCGCTGAGCTACTGGAGGGCGTGCCCACTGGGCGTCCGCTCCTCCTTCCCAACGCCTGGGATGCCGCTACTGCGAGGCCTGGGGAGCGATGGAGTGGCTGGCCGGCAAGGTTGCCTCGCTTGCAGAGGAGGCGAGTCAAGACCGCTCAAATTGGCTGGGGGTCCGTACGCGCTTCGAAATCCTCGGGGGACTCGCTACCGGGCGAGAACCAGCTACCCACCACCCGAACACTGAGCTCGTTGATTCCGTCGGGGATTTCCAAGGGCAGCGAGATGGTACCGAGCACGCCGGGCTCGACTAACGCGCGCCGCCGTGTCCCGCCCAGCTCCTCGGCGTCAGAAGTCATGAACCCCATCGGCAGCTCGGGAAGCCGAATCGACGACACCGATGTTCCATTGGAACCGAAGTGGATCGCGCATTCTGCAAGATGGAGTTGAAACTCGACCGGCTGCGAGCCGCCTGCTAGTACGCAAAGGGCGAGTGTCTGCGGCAGCGGCGGAACCGCACCAATCGGACGCGCGAAGAACTGTGCCACCGCAAGCGGCGAGGCCAGCAGCCGCTGCGCTACCCGGTCTGCTGCGGCAGCGACCGCGCTGAGCTGAGAATTCTGCGCGGTCACATCCAACTCCATGTCGGATCTGCCGGCGGTCAGTTCGCGTACCTCAGCCTCTTCAATAGGACCCTCGTACGTCCCGACTGTGTCGCCGACCCTACGCGGTCGCAGCACCTGCAGCCGCGCCCGACCGTCATCATCGACGATCAAGCGCTCCTCGACCGAGCCCAGCGGCGGCGTACGCCATCGGATAGTGGCCAGGGTTGCCATTTACTTCCTTAGATCCACGGTGAACTGACTCTGACAAGTCTGCGCATACGCTCCGTTATGTGGCGATCGAGACACTCCCAAACCCGCGAGCCACCATCGCCAAAGCAGTGCGGGATCGCATTGCCGGGGATTTCGAAAGGCAACACGCCGAGATCTGGCGTGAGGGTGAGCGGTGGTTCAGCGAGCAGCATGCGATCTGGCGCGTACACGCCGACGCAGCAATGTTCATCGGCGCCATTCGTGCGCTGCTCTTGCAGGCGCTTCATCCGGTGGCGCTGCAAGCAGTTGTTGATCATGCCGGCTTTCGTCGGGACTTCTGGGGACGATTCCAGCGCACCAGCCGGTACCTCGCGCTGACCACCTATGGCACGGTCCCAGACGCCGAACGGGCAATTAATGCAGTACGCGCGATCCACCGTCGAGTAACGGGCAGTATGCCGGATGGCAGCCCGTACGCCGCGGACGATCCCCACCTGCTGATGTGGGTTCATGTCGCCGAAGTCGACAGCTTTCTCAGGGCCTTCCAGGTGTTCGGTGCCGAGAAGCTGACGTCGGCTGAAGCAGATGAATACCTACGCCAATCAGGGTCGGTTGCCGCCCGGCTGGGAGTCCTCGATCCGCCCAACACCGTCGCTGAACTGACGTCGGTCATGGACGGTTACCTGCCCGAGCTCAGTGGCTCGGGTGTTGCTCGAGAGGCAAGCGATCTGCTCCTTGTCCATCCACCGTTCACTGGCCTTACAAGAGCTGGCTATCACCTGCTTGCCGCGAGCGCTGTCTCGATCTTGCCGCCATGGGCTCGGACCGAGCTGCGGCTGCCGGCACTTCCGATCACTGAACGCGCCTTGATCAGACCGCTGGGACGCTCCGCCATGCATACGCTGCGCTGGGCTTTGTCTGAGTAAGAGGGCGACTCTCCAGACCTCACACGACCGGAGCCTTTTGCGCCGCTACGGTTGAGCCCGCGGAACCGTCAGCGCCGCCTCTTGAGGGCCGACTTGTTGGAGGGAGTGCCAGATGAGCGTCACCATTGACGGCCCGGCAGACTTCCCGGCGTTGTTTCGAAGCGCGGACCGGGAATCGCAGCGAGCACAGCGGTCTTATCTCACCTCACTCAGGGTGCGCCTCGGTTCGCTAGTCGTCGCGGCCTTCGGCGGTGCGCTCACCCTGACTACCGCGGGTGGTTTTCAGGTTGGTGGCGGGCTGGCTTTTCTCGCCTTCGCTTGTGCGCTGGGCGCCGAGCTCTTTCTCGCGACGACCAGCCCCCTCACAACGTGGTACGAGGGTCGGGCAGCGGCAGAGTCGGCCAAGACGCTCGCCTGGCGATACATGGTGCGTGCTGAGCCCTTCGAGGTCGACGACGATGTCGACAAGCAGTTTCATGCCCAGACCTACTCGCTGCTGCAAGACCTTCGGTCGATCTCCCTTGGGACAGAGGAGCCGGCTGCACAGCAGATCACCGACAAGATGCGGCACGTCCGCGCTCTCGATTTCAATGAGCGTCGGCAGGTCTATCTCGCCGACCGGATCGCCGATCAGCAGCGCTGGTATTCCGAGAAGGCGCGGTGGAACGATCGCCGAGCACGCGGATGGGTGCTCGTCAGCATCGTGCTCGAAATCGCCGGTCTCATCGGCGGCGCACTGAAAGCGTTCGGCTGGATCAACTTCGACCTGCTCGGCTTCCTTGCCGCGGCGGCCGGCGGTGTCATGGCCTGGATCGAGGCCAAGCAACACCGCAATCTGGCGACGGCGTACGGCATCGCGAGTCAAGAGCTCGCCTCAATTGCCTCCGAGCTCCCCACGTTGCACAACGAGGAGCGTTGGGCTGCCTTCGTAGCCCAGGCTGAAGAGGCGATCTCCCGCGAGCACACTCTGTGGCGGGCGTCGCGGGGACTGTCC
>DATCXA010000248.1:0-2697 GCA_036566085.1 Propionibacteriaceae bacterium | reverse complement strand
GTCCGCTCGAGTAATAGTCCTGAGCACGGCAAGCTGAATCTGTCAGCGATTGCCTACTGGAAGATCCGGGCGCGCCTGCTTCGGGTGCCGGGGGTGGCACAGGTCGCTATCTGGGGTGAACGTATCCCGCAGCGCCACATCCAGGTCGATCCTCAGAAGCTTGCCGAGCACGACGTCACACTGCGACAGGTCATGGACACCGCATCAGACGCCGTCGAGGCGGGCCTGCTGCAATACACCGACGGCGCGGTCGTCGGCACCGGCGGCTTCGTCGAGGCTGACGGCCAACGGTTCAACATCCGCCACGTGCAGCCCATAGTCGGACCGGAACAGCTGGGCAAGGTGCCCGTCGTCGAGCGCGACGGCAAGGTGATCCGACTCGCCGACTTGGGTCAAGTGGTGGTCGACCCAGGACCGCTGATCGGCGATGGGGTTGTCGACGACGGCCCTGGACTGCTGCTGGTGGTACAGAAGTATCGCGGAGCGAACACCGTTGAGGTGACCCGCGGCGTGGAAGAGGCCATGCAGGAGATGCAACCCGGATTGCCGGGAATCACGGTCGACACCACGATCTTTCGACCAGCCACCTTCATCGAGATGTCGCTTGACAATCTGCGTACTGCAATGCTGCTGGGCATCGCCTTGGTGGCCTTGATCATCATCGCTTTCTTGTTCGAGTGGCGTACGGCATTCATTAGCTTGATCGCGATCCCGCTGTCCCTAGTCGCCGCGGTTTTGGTCTTGGACGCCGCCGGGGCCACTGTCAATGTCATGGTGCTGGCCGGGTTGGTGGTCGCCATTGGGGTGGTGGTGGACGACGCCATCATTGACGTGGAGAACGTGGTCCGACGGCTTCGGGAGGCCCGGGCGTCAGGGAGTACGAAGTCGACCTTCAATATCGTGCTGAACGCCTCCGTGGAGGTCCGCTCGGCGATTACCTACGCGACCGTGATCAATGTGATTGCCGTGGTGCCGGTGCTGTTCCTGGAAGGCCTGTCCGGGTCGTTCTTCCGCCCGCTCGTGCTCTCGTACGGACTGGCGGTGCTGGTCTCCATGGTCGTAGCGCTGACTGTGACACCGGCGTTGTGCCTGCTGCTGCTTTCGCGTGGCAAGCTGGCCAGCAAGGAGTCGCCGCTCATGCGGGGGCTGAAGCGGGCCTACGCCGCACTCCTCGCACCACTGATCCGCAAGCCTCTTCCGGCGATCGCGGTGACCGCCGCCCTTTTCCTTACTGGACTTGCGGCCGTGCCAACCCTGGGCAGCCAATTGCTGCCTAATTTCAAAGAGCGGGACTTCTTGATGCACTGGCTGACCCAGCCTGGCACGTCGGTGACCGAGGAGACTCGGGTCTCGATCTCGGCCTGCAAGGATCTCCGAGAGATCGAGGGCGTGCGCAACTGCGGTTCCCATATCGGGCAGGCGTATCTGGCTGACGAGGTCTACGGCGTGGACTTCGGTGAGAACTGGATCAGTGTCAGCCCCGATGTCGATTACGACAAGACCCTGGAAGAGGTGCACCGCACCGTCGAGGCCTACCCAGGACTTTATCGCGACGTACAGACCTATCTCCGGGAGCGCATCAAGGAGGTGCTGACCGGTGCTAGCGAGTCCATTGTGGTGCGGATCTACGGGCCGGAGCTTGCGACGCTGCGTACCCAGGCCAAGGCCATCGAGCAGCAGATCGGCGACATTCCCGGGCTCGAGGACGCCCACGCCTCGCTGCAGACCGACCTGCCGCATATTCAGGTCGAAACAGATGTTGCCAAAGCTCGAGCGGTCGGCCTGACCCCTGGAGAGATCCGCCGCCAGACATCGGCCATGATCGCCAGTGAGGAGGTCAGCGATATCTTCGCCGGCGGCCGGGCGTACGACGTGCATGTCACGGCGATCCCGTCTGCACGCGACAGCGTCACCGACGTGGAAAACATGCAACTGGACACCCCGTCGGGTCGTAGGGTCCGGCTGTCCGACGTTGCCACGGTCAGCATGGGTCCAACGCCGAACGCCATCGAGCGCGCAAATCAGTCGCGGCGCATCGATGTCGGCGCCAACGTAGCGGGCCGCCCGCTGAACGAGGCAGTCGACGACGTCGAGAAGCGGCTGGAAGCAGTCACCTTCCCGCTGGGCTACCACGCCGAGGTGATCGGGGAATCCACTGAGCTCGACGCCGCCGAAGACACCCTGCTCGCCTTCGGCATCGCAGCTGCCGTGGCGATCTTGTTGCTGCTGCAGATCGCATTCGGTAGCTTCCGGCCCGCTCTGTTGACCTTCTTCCTGCTGCCTATGGCGCTAGTTGGCGGCGCGATCGCTGTCTGGATGAGCGGACGGGTGCTCTCGCTTGGATCGCTGGTCGGCTTTCTCGCGGTCTTCGGTATCGCTGCACGCAATGGGATCTTGATGATCAGCCACTTCGAGCGACTGGAGCGCGAAGAGGGTGTGCCATTCGGTCCAGGACTAGTGATTCAGGGCGCCAAGGAACGGCTCGCGCCGATCATGATGACCGCCCTGGCAACTGGTTTGGCGCTCGTTCCGCTCGTCGTCGCCGGCAGTATTCCCGGGCACGAGATCGAGCACCCCATGGCGATAGTGATCCTCGGCGGCCTGGTGACCGCAACCTTGATCAACTTGTTCGTGCTGCCATCGCTGTACCTGGCGTTTGGCAAGAGCAAGCGCGATCGCCAGTCTGAGCCTGTGGAG
>DATCXA010000244.1:0-2916 GCA_036566085.1 Propionibacteriaceae bacterium | reverse complement strand
CCGCGGCTGCCCCTCGAAGTCAGCGAGGGTGGTGGGTCGGAGCACGGATTCGGCGGCACGCTCGGCAGGGTCGGCATACGGACGCACGAGCGCGGCGAGGTCCTCATCGCTCACATGACTCACTGGCGGTTACCTCTACCGTCGGGCCAGGGTTTGCAGCGCGGCTCGCATCAGGACCGCGATGTTGGTCTGTGGGTCCTCATGCGCCAGCTGCTCGACCTCATTGCAGGCGGCATCGGCGTCTTTGGCCGACCAGCCCAGGCCCTGAAGTCCCTGCATCACTTGTCCGCGCCACGCTGCGGGTGGGCCGGCCGCCGGCGGGGACTCCTCGGCCGGGGCAATCGTGTTGATCTTGTCTTTAAGTTCGATGACGATGCGTTGTGCCCCCTTACGACCGATGCCAGGCACCTTGCATAGCTGGACCAGGTTTTCGGTGGCAATGGCACTGCGCAACTCTTCTGGAGTGAGCACTGCAAGCGCTGTCTGCGCCAACTTGGGCCCCACGCCGGTCGCCGTCATGAGAAGCTCGAAGAACTCCCGCTCATCGGCGGACGGGAAGCCGTACAGCGTCAGCGAGTCCTCCCGGACAACCAGCGACGTCGTAAGGCTTGCTTGCTGACCCAGCCGAAGTCCGGCCACCGTGTTGGGCGTGCACACCGCCTGAATGCCGAAGCCGCCGACCTCGATGACTGCCGAGGTTGGACCGATCTGAGCGACCACCCCCGTTAGCTGAGCAATCACTTCCGCTCCCTCGAGGGTGGATGGGCCGACCTACCGAAGGCGCCTCGCTGGCGCCCGGCATGATGCGCCGCAGCTTCCACCGCCGCATTGAGCCGCGCTGTGGTACTGCCACGCCATACATGACAAATGGCAAGTGCCAGGGCATCGGCCGCATCGGCAGGTTGAGGCACATCCTCAAGCTTGAGAATCCGGCTCACCATGGCGCCGACCTGTTCCTTGGATGCGCGGCCGGAACCGGTGATGGATGCCTTGACCTCGCTAGGTGTATGCAGGCTTACCGGAATTCCATGCCTGGCAGCCACCAGCATCGCCACCCCGGCGGCCTGCGCGGTGCCCATCACGGTCTGCACATTGTGTTGGGCAAACACTCGCTCAATGGCGACAGCTGTTGGCCGGTAACGGGCGATCCAGCTGTCGATTGTCTCTTCAATGACCACCAGACGGCGTGCGACATCCAGGTCGGATGACGTACGGACGACATCGACGGCCACCAGCAATGGCTGACGGCCAGGAACCCCGTCGACCACGCCCAGACCGCATCTGGTCAGGCCCGGGTCGATCCCCAGTACCCGCATGCGTTCCCCCAGCTGCCGCGTGACCGGATCGCCCACGCGATCCCCCTTGCCCTGGAATAAACGAACAGATGTTCGGCAGCTTATGTGGTGCCCCCTGACGTCGGCGACCGCGACACGCTGTCCGTTCGCAACTAGTGTTGCAGCCGCCGTCATTGTCCAGCGCCCGGTCTCCAGATCTGCTCTAGGCCGGCAATGCGGGCCATTCGTTCGCAAGCACGCTGAAGACGCTCGAATCTCGCCAGCCGTCGCGAATCTGCATGGTGTGGCGCAACTGTCCCTCGAACGTCATACCTACCTTTTGGAGCACGGCGGCAGAAGCGAGGTTACGTGGGTCGCAGGTGGCAGCGACACGGTGGAGATTCATGGATTCGAAGGCGATTCCGAGCAGTGCTCGGGCGATCGCTGTGCCCGGTGTGTTGGGTCCCCATGCCTGGTATCGGCACGCTTCAAGGGTCGAAGCCAACTCGTGGGCAGCGGGCCAGTCGTCGATGTCGATCGGGCGCAGTGCAATATCAGGCACCGTGTCATTCGACTCGTCCTGCGGCACTAGCCGATGCTAGCCAGTACCTCGTCTGATGCGTCGAAGTTCGCGTACACGTTCTGGACATCGTCGGAGTCCTCGAGCGCGTCAATGATCTTCATCAACCTCTCGGCCGTGACGGCGTCGACCTCCTGTGTGTATTGCGGCACAAAGGACACCTCGGCCGACTCGTAGTCAAGCCCTGCCTCCTGGACCGCGGTGCGTACCGCCACAGTGTTGCTTGGGTCGGTGATGATCTCGAAGGTGTCACCAAGATCATTGATCTCTTCCGGATCAGCATCCAACGTTGCCTCAAGAAGATCATCTTCGGTGATGCTGCGGACGTCTTGCTGCTTGGCGACGAGCACTACGCCTTTGCGATTGAACATCCGTGCCGTGGAGCCGGCGTCTGCCATGGTTCCGCCGTTTCGCGTTACCGCGACCCGTACGTCAGACGCTGAACGGTTCCGGTTGTCAGTGAGGCATTCGATGAGCAATGCCACGCCGGCCGGTCCGTACGCCTCGTACATCAACGTCTCGTAGTCGGCACCGCCGCCTTCGGCTCCGGAGCCGCGCTTGATCGCGCGGTCGATGTTGTCGTTGGGGACTGAGCTCTTCTTGGCCTTCTGTATTGCGTCGTACAGGGTCGGATTTCCGGCCGGGTCGCCACCCCCAACTCGAGCCGCGACCTCAATGTTCTTGATCAGCTTGGCGAATAACTTGCCGCGGCGGGCATCGACGACAGCCTTCTTGTGCTTGGTCGTAGCCCACTTGGAGTGACCGGACATGCCCGAAATCCTAACCGGCCCGTGACTCCGGGTCGCTTCCTCGTCAGCGCCAGATCTGGACGTCCGGTGACTTGCCACCTTTGACTGGTGAGTCACTCTGCTGCCAGATGCGCCGCCAGCTCGATGCCGGCGGCTCAGCGACATCCGCAGAGCCTCGTCGCGTCTTCCACCAGGTGGCAATATCCTCTGTCAGCAGTTGCTTGACTGCGTCGAAGATCTTGGGGGCGAGTTCGCTGGGCGTCTCATTGGGCAGCGGCATGATCGCCGGCCCGTAACGCACGCTCACGCGCGG
>DATCXA010000242.1:0-3453 GCA_036566085.1 Propionibacteriaceae bacterium | reverse complement strand
CCGCCCGCGTCTGCGGCAAGGTAGGCCGGCACCAGTTCGTAGCCCATCGCGATGGGGATCAGGTGCGAGACAGTCACTAGCGTCAACCCGACCGCGGCGAGAACCGGCGCCAGAATCATCACCGGCCCGGCCAAGCGAAGTGTGTCGTAGAAACCCACCAGCGCGACAATCCCGAGAAACCCCATCAGGATGACCAACCAGGCCCCAACGAAGAACAACCCGCCAGCCCTGTCCACGGCCGCGATCCAATCCCGGCCCGGCCGTCCGGTCTCCGGAATCAACTCCCCCACACCGCTAGACGCCATCGCCACAGCACCAGCTACAAAACAGACAACTGTGCCGAGTGCAGACACGGCCGCGACCGTGGAGAGCTTCAGCGTCCTCATAACCCCTTACCCTCGCACCGCAGCCAAGGGATGACATATCTAAGGGCCCAACTTCATGGAGACTCTTGATCTTGGTCTGATTGGGCCAGGAGGAGTTGATTGTGGATCGCCAAGCAACGATCGCCTAACGAAACGGCGCGAAGGCTGGGCATGGCCGAATGGTCGCAAAGACCCAATGATCAACAGAGCTGTGCTCGAGATCCCCAAGTGGTCCGGGTATGAATCCTGGAGCATCGGGTTCAAGTGGCATCATTCGGTGCCGCCCGAATCGACTGCTGGCAAAGTAGCTGCAAGCTGATTTGTCGCCCACCAATGGCCGAGGAGAGAGAGTGCCTTGATACTGCGGCGTACGGGCATTGCTGCATTGGTGGTATCGATCAGCCTAGGAATGACAAGCAATGTGTTGTTCCTGGCGGCGTTTCAGTTCCGGTTCGATCGGTTTTTCGAGCCGACGCGGGTCGTTGCTTCGGGCGCCACCCCGGCCGAGCTGCTGCGTTGGGCGGCGGTTCTCGACCTCTTTGGCTACTACCTCGCGACGGCGGTCCTGGCGTACGTGTTGTGGCGGCAGCTGCGCCCACGCAATCCGCTTATCGCTGACTTGTCGACCATGGCCGCGGTCGGCTATGCCTTGGCCGGTGGGGTAGGCGCGGCCGTGCTTGCCATGGTGGCGCCGATGTTGATGCACAACTACACCGATGCGACGGCCGCAGGTCAGCCGCTGATCGCGGCGCAGTTCGCGGTTGTGCTCCAGGTGGTGTGGCGTGCCATCTGGCAATTCCTGGACACCATCCTGTTGGCAGCTTGGTGGCTCGGGATCGGGTGGCTCCTCCGGGCGATCGGTCTCGGTTATCCCGCTTATCGCTGGTACTGGCAGCGGCCGCGGCAGCCGGGGCCGTCGCCAACGTCGCGGGCCTCACTCTGGTACGTGATGTTCTGCTCGGCGTGCTTTTCGTGTTGTGGACCGCGTGGTGGATCTCGCTCTGTGTGATTTACGCGCGCCAAAACAAACAGCTTCCACCATTTTCCCGTCGTAACCGACGTACGGCTTCCGGCCGGACTCGTAAAACGGCCAGCCCTGGGTGGCTCCCTTGCTGGATCGCCCGGGGGTCGAACCCGAGCGCAGGCGGTGACGCGGAGGCATTCGCGGGTGGACTCCCGTGAAGCAGCCCACTTGACACTCCCGATTCCCGCCGGAATCAAGCGCCACTACAACTCCTACGCCGTAGCCAGGGCCGCCGTGGCAAATCGAATGCACCCGAGGCAGGTTTTTGGTACTTGTTACATCGTGCCGAGACCGCATCGCAGAATGTCTGGACGCCTGATCAAGGTCATGAGCCAGCCCGTGGATCCTTTGGAGGACGCCGGCCGGCTGGACTTCACCAAGTCCTATCAGCTGACCCGGCTGATCGTCGGAGTGATCGGTGTAACGTTACCGCTCGTTTTGATCGTGTTCGATGCCCTGATCTTCGAACAGTTTTCTATTAGACGGTCGCTTAGCGCCTATTACCACTCCGGCGTCAGAGACTGGTTCGTCGGAAGCCTTTGCGCAATCGGTGTCGGCTTGTTCACCTACATGGGTACCAGGTTGGGCAGTTTCGACAATTGGGTGAGCACCACGGCGGGCGTATGTGCAATTGTCGTTGCCTTCTTTCCGGTGAAGACGGCGGCTGCCCAGATGCCGACGGAGTTGCAAACCAAGCTCGGGGAGGCCCTTGTTCAATCAATTCACTTCACGTTCGCGGCCATTTTCCTCACTCTCCTCGGCTTGATGAGCCTGCGCTTCGGGATAGGTGACGGCCGGCGTCCTGATCGGACTGCGCGGCAGAGAAAGGGGTGGCGAGTAGTTCACTTCGCGTGCGCGGGTGCAATCTGGCTCTCGGTCATCGCCCTCATTGTGATCAAAGTGGCCAAGGTTTCGATCTCCCATGGGATCTTGATTGGCGAAGTTGTCGCGATTGAGGGCTTCGGCCTGTCCTGGTTCCTCAAGGGCTCGGAGCTGTTCAGCATCGCACTCGGTCGAGACCGGGTTTCCAAAGAGCGGCGAGCCCAGCATGAGCAGAACCCACAAACGTCGGATGCGCTGGCAAGTGGAACAACCACCGCTGCCAGCTGATACCAGGGCTAAAGCTAGCCAGCTAAAGGGACTCCGCCGAAGTAGCGACATCCTCAGTCCGAATCCCTGAACAAGAACAGGACTTGTGATCGATCACACCGGGATTTGCGTGGACTCGTGCGAGTCACCGCTGATGTGGCCGTGGTTCCGCAGCACCCCAAGCTCAAGACCCAGCCACGGCAACGTGACATCGTCCTTGTCTGCGCTGACCTCACGCTGACGGTCCATCGACTTGTCGGATGTCGCCTTCGATGGGTCTGGCCTCGCCGAGGCACAAACTCGTTCGTGCAGTCTTTGACCTTGAACCGCTTCGATCGGTCCTAATCGGCACCTATCCGCACCGCGACCGTGGTCTTCGGTTCTGAGTATGGAGGCGGCAGCCGCCGCGAGCGCTGACAAGGTTGGAGCTGCAACCCAACCCCTCTGCGGCTCGTGCGCCGGCGGCGCCGCCCAGTAGCGCCTCTGCGTCGACGCAGCACAGTTGATTTCGGCCTGACGCGTGCAAATCGATGCCGCGAGCGGCTGACCTAGCGTGGGTGGTTCGGATGTGCCAGCAGCGGCGCGCTGATCAGTGGGCGGCGGCGGGGACTTTCGGCTCCGCTTTGGCGAAGTCTGCGGCCCTGCGGGTCAGCAAGTATGCTGCGACCAGCACCACGATGATCATGGTTACCACACCGGTCTCCGTCGTCACGTACGCCATCATCGCCGGCGAAGTCGTGATCGCCACGCCGGCGACCGTCTCCATCAGATTGTTGAAGGCGCTGTGAGAAAGACTGACCGGCCAGATACTTCCCGACCACAATCGCAGCCACCCATACCAGACACCAGCCAAGGTCAGTGTGACCATCACCACCGGCACAACGATCCAGCGCTTCCCCTCGCTCTGATAGGTCGTGGTGAGCACCAGCAGCGGCAGATGGAAGATTGCGTGGAATGCACCAGTCACAACAGCCG
>DATCXA010000223.1:0-7177 GCA_036566085.1 Propionibacteriaceae bacterium | reverse complement strand
CCGCGGCTGGCTGCTGCTGGTGTCGGCCGCCGGCCTCGGCGCGACAACACTGTTGTTCGGCAACAGCCCTACGCCCTGGTTGACGGCCCTGACTGCCACAATTCGGGTGCTCGCCGTTGCGCTGCCCGGCGTAGTCGTGCTGTTGACGATTGACCCGACCGATCTTGCCGACTCACTCGTGCAGAACGCCAGGGTGCCGGCGCGGTTCGCCTACGCATCGCTCGCCGCGCTACGACTGCTCCCACTGCTGGCTTTGGACTGGCGGACGATCAAGATGGCCAGACGGGCGCGCGGTGTCGACGCAGGGCGCAACCCAATCCGACACGTCCAGCTCTTCGCAGGCACGGTCTTCACGCTGCTGGTCGGTGCTGTGCGGCGCGCCACTCGCATCGCACTCGCCATGGACGCACGAGGCTTCGACGCAGCAGGACCGCGTACGGTAGCGCGCCCCCAGACGATCCGCCCATCCGACATCGCTCTGATCGCCGGCGCAGTCGCGCTGCTCGGCCTGGCGGTTGCGGTCAGCATCGCATTCGGCACGTTCCGCCCGGTCTGGGCATAGCCGACCGGGCTGCCCGCGGAGCGAGCGCAGCGAGCGGAGCAGTCAAACTACGCCTCGGCCATGTCGACCGAGACCTCCATCGTGGACTTCTTGGCTTCGGTGAAGATCACGCCCTTGACTGGAGGCACGTCACCGTAATCGCGCCCCCACGCAACCGTGGTGTGTGCATCGTCAATGATGCGGTCGTTTGTCGGGTCGAGGTAGAGCCAGCCGGCACCAGGAATCCAGCAACCGACCCAGGCATGGCTGGCGGCATCCTGAGCTTGTCTCGGCTTACCTGGCGCCGGCCGAGTTGCCAGATAGCCGCTGACGTAACGCCCAGGCAAGCCCAGCGAGCGCAGGCACGCCACCATAAAGTGAGCGAAGTCCTGGCAGACACCAGTCCTCTTCTCCAGCAGATCCGACACCTTGGTGCTCAGCGTTGTGGAGCCTGACTTGTAGGTGAAGTCGGAATGTATTCGATGCATGAGCTCCACTGCCGCCTCGCCGATAGGGCGTCCGGCGGGAAAAGACCGGTGTGCGTAGTCCCGTATCGATGCTGGGACTTCGACGTATGGCGACGGGAACATGAAGTCGGTCGCCTCCCACGTCTCCGGGTTGTCGCCTTGCCAAGCTGGCAGCGTCTGTTCCCACGGCACTCTCAATGCAGCTACATCCAGTTCATTTACCTCGACGCTGACCACGCTGGTGGAGGTGACGACCAACCGCGTGTGCGGCTGCACCACGTGGAAGTAGGACTTCGCGTTCCCATAAAGATCAACGTGCCTGAACAAATCGGCCGGCTCTGGCTCAATGCTGATCTCATGAGCAACACAGGTCTGCCAGTCAAGATCACGCGGGCGGAGATGAACCAGCCCGTAGCTTCCGGTGACGTCGGAATCGTAGGTGTAGGTGGTCCGGTGCTCGATGTGATACGTCGTCATGCCGTACCACCCACCACATCGGGCCGGAATAGCGGCCGCTGAGTTGGCGGCTGTTGCTGATAGTGATCCCGGATGGCATCCGACAGCGCTCGCAGCTGATCTTGTAATCCAGCAAGCAAGTCGTGCAGTTCGGTTCGCCGGCCATTCTCCGATTCCGCCAGGACAACCGGGTCGCTGGTGCGTACCCGCTCCGCCAGGCTGTCGAGCAACCGCAAAGGTCGTGCGGTTGGCGAGGTGTTGGGCAGCGCGCGGAGATCATTCCTGATTCGGTTGAGCTGGTAGGCGACCGACCGCGGGTTGAACGGATCGATGACGAGTAATTCGAGCAGCGCATCAACCCTTGCCCGAGTGCTATAACGCCGACGGAACGTCACGATGGACTCGGCTGCGGTGAGCACCGCCTCCAGCACGATGTCATCAATCTCGGCGGCTCTCTCCTGGCAGATTGTGACGCGCAGCAACGCCAAGATCTGCAGTGCTCGCTCTAGACCGCGCCCGGAGTCGAGCATGTACCAACCGGGGTCGCGAACCATGTTCTCCGTCGCGATGCCGGCCAACGCGAGCAAGCCGGACAGCACACGTTCGCTGACGTCGGTCAGCTGCAGGCCTTGGTCGTACGGATTGGCAGCTAGCGTGGCGAGGGCTCGTTCGATGTCGGCCAGCACCATCCAGACGTCTTCGGAAAGCTGATCTCGGACGCCCTGCGCGACCAATGACAAAGCTCCCAGGGACTGGGCGACCGTGCCGGTCCGTTGCCGATCCAGCAGCATCGATCGGAACTCCGGGATCATCTCGCGCGGCGAGCCGAGGAAGCCGGGGTACGTCGTACTCACATGCGTGATCGACTGCAGCATCACTTCCAGCGCTCGACCGGGGCTGAGGTCAAAATCGGCCTCAATGGCCACCGTGCGCGTAGCAAGCAGCACCCGAAGCAGGTCCTCGGCGCGTTCGGCGTACCGGCCGAACCAGTAAAGGTCGCTGAGCACCCTCGGGACCATGGCGATCGAGGCCGACACCGCGGGAACAAATCCCGGCTCATCCGCAGCCCGATCGCGCGCCAGGATCCTCGCAGCGGCGACCGGCTCGCTGCCGACAACCCAAACATCTTTGGCGAGCTGGTTGTTCGGGTCGGTAACGAATACACCACGCCGTCCCGAAGCGTCATCACCGACCCGGGCCAGGCCGCCCAACATTGCCGCGTACGAATCCCCGTTGCGGACGGCGAAGGAGCGCAACACCACGTTCCGACGCACTAGCCGATCTTCTTCACTCGTCGGGGCCGAGGACAGGTTCAACACCTCCTGCCCAACGAAACGGTGTGGCAGCGCCTTGATCTTGTCCGCCAACAGTTCACGTTGCCGCCGGGTTAACGCGGCTCCGCGCACGCTACGACCGTGACCACGGCTGATCGGTCGAATGACGAGTGAGTCCAGATTGCTCAGCACATGATTCAAAGCAGCGTGATCACCACACCACCATGTCTCAACGGAGGGCAGTCGCAGCGACTGGCCGAGTAACCGTTCGCATAACTCTGGCAGGAGCGGCATCAGAGCGGGATTTTCGAGCACACCGGAGCCGAGATTGTTCAAGACCGTAACGGTGCCTTGCCGTACGCATTCCAGCAGGCCGGTGACACCAAGTCGGGAGTCAGGACGCAGCTCCAGCGCGTCCATCCAGGTGGAGTCAACCCGGCGCAGAATCACGTCGACCTGTTCGAGCTTGCCAAGGACGCGCATCCAGACTCGGCCGTCACGGACGGTCAAGTCGCTGCCCTCGAGCAGCGGGAAGCCAAGCAGCGAGGCTACAAAAGCCTGATCAAAGGCGGTTTCGGAGAGGGTGCCTGGACTCAGTACGACAACCCGCGGGTCCTCCACAGCGCTCGGCGCCGCATCCACGAGAGCGAGCCGCATCGCCTGGAAGAACGGCGTCAGTCGGTGCAGGTTGGCCTGGTGGTAGATCTCGGGCATCACCCGCGCCACTACCCGCCGGTTCTGCATGGCGTAGCCAGCACCGGAGGGGGCCTGGGTCCGATCAGAGATCACTTTCCACTGCCCGCTGCCGTCTCGGCCCAGGTCTGCCGCGACCATGAACAATCGCTGGCGTGCTAGCGCCTTACTGCCCACCAGCGGTCGGACGTACTCGTCATGATCGAAAATGGCTGCGGCCGGGACCTGATACCGAGACAGTAACCGCCGAGCACCATAAAGGTCGGCCATGATCGCATCCAGCAGTTGCGCGCGTTGCACCAAACCGGCCTCAAGTGCCGCCCACTCCCGGTCCTCCAGAATGAGCGGCAGCGGGTCAAGTCGCCAGGGCCGCGGCTCCACCAGCCCGGTCGGCGCTGGAGTCGTTGGTGGCCCATGCCCGTTCGGCTCATCGGCGATCGAGATCGTTGAGGCAGGACTCGGTGTGTAGGTGACATTGTCGTCTTCCAGCAGCCGGGCGACCTCGCGTTGCGCCTTCAGGAGGTCGGTGTCGGCAAACTCATCGAGACCGGCCAGTACCGTCGACCAACCCTGACGTACCGTGCCGTCCGCCGCCGCGAACTCGTCGAACACCTCCTGCGACTCCATCGGGGAGGGCCGGCCACTCGCAGCCAGGTAGCGACTCAGGATAGTCACGTACCATCACTCCGAGACTCGTGCAGCCCCCAGCTGCGAGGTATGCGACGACGTAGATCGAGCGTCAGCGGGTACTCTCCGACGCTGGCCGAGCGCCGCAGCAGCTGGGCTTCCAGCGCCTCGATGTCGATCACCCCAGTGCTATGCCCCATCGGCTCGAATCGGCGTGACCGACGGGCCTCAGCCTCCAACGCGTTCACCGGTGGGCGACTGTACGCCCGACCACCGGGATGCACGACATGGTAAGTGGCACCGCCGAGGGAGATCCGACTCGCTCGATCGATGAGGTCAAAGGACAAGGGCGAATCCACCTCCAGGCTCGGATGGAGCGACGACCAGGGCCTCCAGGCCTTATAGCGGACGCCGGCGACGTAGTTGCCCGTCGTCCCGGTCGCCGTCAGCGGAACGGGTCGTCCGTTGCAGATCAGCAGATGCCGTTCCGGCACGAAACCATTCACGGCTACCTGAAGCCGTTCGGTAGAGGAATCCACATAACGCGCCGTGCCTCCCGCGGTCACCTCCTCAGCAAGCACATGCCAAGGTTCGATTGCGCCGCGTAACTCCAATTCCACACCGCTGATCATGGTTATCCCGATTCGCGGAAATCGGAACTCGATAAATGGCAATAGCCAAGACAGGTCGAACTCGATATCGCGCGCCCGCAGATCCGCAACAACCTCAGCACTGTCGGCCAGCACGAAGTGGGGCAACAGGAATCGCTCATGCAGCGCGGCGCCCCAACGGACCAGCGGGGCCGAATAGGGCTCTGCGGCGAATCGGGCGATCAATGCGCGTACCAACAGCGCCTGCACCAGGGCCATGTCGGGATGCGGAGGCATCTCGAAGCCGCGAAGTTCGAGCAGCCCGAGCCGCCCGCGCATCGAATCGGGACTGTAGAGCTTGTCGATGCAGAACTCTGCGCGGTGGGTGTTGCCAGTGATGTCGGTCAGCAGGTGCCGCAGCGCCCGGTCGACTGCCCACGGCCCGTGTTCGGTGTCAGCCAGCTCCTCGATCTCGGCGAATGCAATCTCGAGCTCGTACAGGGTTTCCGGCCGACCCTCGTCCACTCGGGGCGCCTGACTGGTCGGACCCACGAAACGTCCCGAAAACAGGTAGGACAGCGAGGGATGGTGCTGCCAGTAGGTCAGCATGCTGACCAGGAGATCGGGCCGCTTGATCAACGGCGATCGAATGGGCTCGGGCCCACCGAGGGTGAGGTGGTTGCCACCGCCAGTACCGCTGTGCCGTCCATCCAAGGCGAAGGTCTCGGCGCAGAGCCGCTGTTCGCGGGCGATTCCGTACAGCGTGTGAGTCAGCTCGGAGAACTCAGCCCAGCTGGAGGTGGGATGCACGTTGACCTCGATCACCCCTGGATCGGGTGTGATCAACAGTGTCTTGATCCGAGGGTCCGGCGGCGGTCCGTAGCCTTCCAGAATCAGGCTGATGCCTGTCTCGGTTGCGGCGCGATCGATCACTCGTACGAGCTCGAGGAACTTTTCCAGCCTCTCCACGGGCGGCAGGAAAACGTGCGCAAAACCGTCTCGGGCTTGGAAAACCAATGCCGTACGCGTTGGCGCATCCTTCGGATCGACCACCACTGCATGCAGCTGATCAGCCTGTTCGTCGAGTGCTGGGCCTGCCCTGACGTATGACTCTTCGCCGGCGTACTCCGGATCTGTCCAGGAGAGGGCATCGAGCGGCAACCGTGATCCTGCTGGGGACTCGCCCGGAACGAGCACCAGGCGGCCGCGTCGGGTTTGCCAGGCGGGGCTCGCCCAGCCTTCGCCGAACCAGGACGGAATCAGGGGCAGAACCCAGGCGGCCGGTTCATTCTCTGTGCGATCCAGCTCGCTGACGAACTGGGAATCCGGCCGTTCTGGATCATCGGCGGGCCTCGGGCCGGTGGGTTGGCTGACCTCCCGGGCAAGCCGGGCCAGCGGATCTTCGAACGCCGGCTGCAGTTGATCATCCGGCAATCCGAAATTCGCGGTTATCGCTCGGGCTAGCCGCTCGACCGAGGCGGCGGCGTCGGGACTGGATTTGGTGGAATCGAGCGGATCGGCCAGCAGAGCTGGATCACTCCACAGTTGTTCGCCGTCACTTCGCCAAATAAGACCGATCTGCCAGCGAGGCAGCCGCTCACCCGGATACCACTTGCCCTCGCTGCGCTGTACGAGGCCGCCCTTGGCGTAGCGGTCTGCCAGCTCAGCAGCGAGGCGATTGGCGACCTGTCGTTTATCGGGCCCATCCGCGGCGACTGTCCACTGAGCCGAGGTCATGTCATCGGCCGATACGAACGTAGGCTCACCGCCCATGGTGAGCTCCAGGCCTGCCGCTTGCAGCCGCTCGTCAACGGCCTCACCCAGCCGCTGAATGTCGTCGATCTGAACCGTCGTATACGGCAAGGTGATACGAGGCTCCTCCTCCAGGCGCGATACCCGGTTGGCGAAGTCCATGATCGTTTCGACGGGCTCGGTTGACCCCGTGATCGCCGATGCAGACGCCGGATGGGGAGTAGCGGCCAGCGGGATGTGGCCCTCACCGGCGAACAGGGCTGAGGTGGCATCGAGGCCAATCCAGCCGGCACCTGGAATATAGGCCTCAGCCCAGGCGTGGAGGTCGGTGAAGTCTTCCGCCGGGCCGCTGGGACCATCCAGACTCGGCTGATCTGCTGCGAGCTGGACGAGATAGCCGGAGACGAATCGAGCCGCCAGCCCGCAGTGCCGCAGTGCTGTCACCAGCAGCCAGGCTGAATCCCGGCAGGAACCGATCTGCCGCGTCAGAGTCTCATCAGGAGTCTGAACGCCGTGTTCCATGCGGACCGAATAAGCAACATCGCCATAGATTGCAGAATTCAGCGCGCCAAGAAACTGGATTGTCGGTTGCCCGTCCGCCGGCGGAGCGGTCGCTGTGACCCAGTCGTCGAAGATTGGACCACGTGCCGCAGCGGGGATATCGAGGTATGGCTTGAGGTCGGCGGCGAGCTCTGGCGGATAGCGGAACGGGTAGATCTGGGCATAGTCCTCGATAAAGAAGTCGAAAGGATTGATCACCCGCAGATCCGCCACCAA
>DATCXA010000210.1:0-2865 GCA_036566085.1 Propionibacteriaceae bacterium | reverse complement strand
GGTGCCCTGGCGGAACTCGTCGATGAGGCCCGCCTCCCAAGACGCCGTACACATCGCCGTGGCGCGACCGCCCCCATTGAACTGTCCACCATCGAATAGCCCCGGTGAGCGCGAGGGTGGGAATGGGTTTGCGCTTGCCGGGGCCGCGGGCGGCTCGGGATTCCGCCGTAGTCGATCGTCGGACATCGAAGAGGCCTGCTGTAGCCATGTGATCAACGGGCCAAAGAACTGTTGGTTAAGCCTCTATGTCCTGGATTGAATTCGGTTCGGTGACAAGGAGGGCGTGGTCGCGGAGAGGCTGTGTCACCAATCGAACCGCGATCCTGCTGAAGGCCTGCCTGATGAGCTCTTCAGCGCTCGCTTCCGGGAGGTCAACGGCACAACCGGAATTGCCTTGACTTCGGCCCCGTGCCGCGATCTCGCTGGGTGGTGCGGCTGGATGCTCTCTACTCCGTCGATAGCGTAGACCGTCGCCGTGGTGCGTCCCTCCACTCTGAGGTCGACTGCCAATGATGGTGAAGCGGTCCCGATCAAGATCTGCAAGCTCATAAAGGCTTGGTTCATACAAGACGGCCTCGCGTCATCTGCCGCAACGGTATCCAGATAATCGTCGAAATTGGTGCTCGCTGGGCCGATCACACGAGGGAGGCCATGACCGCCGAGGAGTACCTGAACCGGTTGCACAGTGCAGGCTTCTCTGCGATGTTTGCATCGTTGGTCGAGAGATCGCCTGGGAAATCAAGCCCCTGGCAACCACCCGAGGACTAGCCGCACGGCTTCGCCTGAACTACAGCGAGCCTGCTAAGGGGCGCCCCGCCAGCGTTTTCATATCTCTCGGGGGGGCCGAGGGCCCTGCGGGTCGCTGGCGGAGCGAGCACACAATAGCGACGCCAGAAGCCCGGGCGGGCAAGATTCGGAATCTGTTCACATCGCTGAAACAAGCGGGCAGCATTACTGCTGGTTCAGCGCTTCACGGCCTAGCCATCTCAATGATCCGAAGCCCGCGGAGAGGAATCCACATGGCTACCAAAGTCCTGACCAGGCTCGTTGACGACACTGACGGATCTGACGCCGCCGAGACCGTCCAGTTCAGCCTGGATGGGCAAACATTTGAGATCGACCTGTCGGTCGACAATGCCGCCAAGCTGCGTGACGCCCTGGCGCCCTACATCGAGCGGGGCCGCAAGGCTGCCAAGGATGAGGGCAAGCGGCGGAAAAAGCAGCGTGGACTCCACACCCAAGTCATCGATAGCCACGCTATCCGCGTGTGGGCCGGGGCGAACGGGATTAAGGTCGGCATCAAGGGCCGTATCGCCGCTAACGTCATCAGCCGATACCAGGCTGCCGGTAACTGACGCACTGGCATGCCGTCCTACCCGCGCACCCAGCAATCCAATGTCCGGATTATCAGATGCTATTAAGCGCCGTCCGATCGTTACGTTCTTCGTCTTGACTATGTGCTCACATGGAGCCTGGTACCGTTCCGGTCATTCGGAGCCTATGGCCCCGTGCTCGCCGCTGTTATCACAGCTGCGCTAACCCGAGGCCGCGCCGGGCTGAAAGAACTTGGCCTGCGAATCATCCGATGGCGGGTGCGATGGTACTGGTACGTGGTCGCCGTTGGACTTCCGCTGGTCATACATGGTCTCAATGTGGTGATCAACCAGTGGGTCGGGATTGGCATCCCGGGGCAAGACTTTAGCTCCATAGCGGGCTGGTTGCTGATCTTTGGCGTGCGCTTAATCCATCCGGTGAACGGTCCGGTGGGTGAGGAACCTGGATGGCGCGGATTCGCCCTCCCCGGGCCTACAGGCGACGCGCTCGCCACTAGTCTCCACGGCGATCCTCGCCGTGCTGGTCACCATCTGGCATCCGCCCCTCTTCTCTGTCGAAGGCGGCAGCCTTTCGTTGCCAACCGTTGTCGGCGGCGTCACTGGGCCGTTCGCCTTCACATTTGTGGCTACCTGGCTGTTCAACCACACTTTCGGCAGCGTGCTGATGACGATCATCCTGTATGTGGCGGAAGGGAGTGTCCGGCACAGGGATGGGTGTACTCCGGCTTGTGGATGATCCTCGCCACTGGTCTGGTGATCTTCGACGGGAAGTCCTGGCGAAGTCCTGCCCCTCCCGCGGCGACAACACCGCTGCCGGATCAGCCGCCAAAGTCCTCACCCAGAACCGCTACCGGCGAGAAGGAGATGCTGGACCAGGTGCGCGCCGTGGTCTCACATGCTTGACCGGGCCCGGCGCCAAGTCGATCTGCTCGACGCGCACATCGGCAATTGAGTGCTCTGCTGTCCGGGTCACCTCACCGAATTGTCAGGCGCCCGGAGGAGGGTCCCTGGGTTCTCGCAGTGATCGCAACGACCTGGCCAAGAAGTACTCCCCGGAGCAGATCGCGGGCCGGTTGACGGTCGACTTTCCCGATCGGCCGGAGATGCAGGTGAGCACGGAAACCACTACCAGTCGCTGTATGTGCAGTCCCGCGGCGCCTTGAAACGTGATCTGACCAGGTGTTTGCGTACCGGTCGGGCGGTTCGTCGGCCCTCGCGGAAGGTCGGCCAGCGCAAGAACCGGATCCCGAACATGATCAACATTGCCGAGCGGGCGGCCGAGGCCGACGACCGGGCCGTGCCCGGCCACTGGAAGGAGACCTCATCATCGGCCAGAGGAACCTGTCCGCAATCGGCACCCTGGTGGAGCGGAGCACCAACTGCACGATGCTGCTGCACCTGCCCGACGGCTACACCCCTGAGCTGGTGCGGGATGCTCTGGCGGCCAAGATCAAGACCTTGCCCGAGGTGCTGCGGGCCTCGCTAACGTGTGACCGGGGCCCGGAGATGGGCAAGTGGAACCAGGTCAGCG
>DATCXA010000194.1:0-5505 GCA_036566085.1 Propionibacteriaceae bacterium | reverse complement strand
TGGCATTGAGCTGCGCCGGCCGCTGCAACCCGCACCCGCCAGCGCCGCCGTCATCGCGGCCCTCCGGGCTGCCGGTGCCCCGGCACCTGGCTCAGATCGTTGGCTCGCACCCGAGATCGACACTGCAGTCGATTTGATGGGGGCTGGTGCCGTCGTGACGGCCGCGGAGTCGGTGGTCGGCCGTCTTAATTAGTCAACAATCACCGGAGCTGCGAGCGTCGACAGCGCGCGAGCAGCTCCCATCAAAGGGAGGCAAATATGGAAGGCGCCCGACCCGTACGTGCACCCCGCGGCACGACGCTGACTGCGCGATCATGGGCTGCCGAGGCTCCGCTACGGATGCTGATGAACAACCTCGATCCGGAAAACGCCGAACGCCCTGATGATCTTGTCGTGTACGGCGGCACCGGCCGGGCCGCCCGGGACTGGCGAGCCTTCGACGCCATGGTCCGCACTCTGTCGACTCTGGCACTTGATGAGACCATGCTCGTCCAGTCAGGGCGCCCGGTTGGTGTCATGCAAACCCACGAATGGGCGCCGCGGGTGATATTGGCAAACTCCAACCTGGTCCCGGACTGGGCTACCTGGCCGGAATTCCGCCGATTGGAGAAGCTTGGGCTGACGATGTACGGCCAGATGACCGCGGGGTCGTGGATCTACATCGGGACGCAGGGCATTGTGCAGGGCACCTACGAGACCTTCGCCGCGGTCGCGGAGAAACGGTTCGGCGGAACTTTGGCTGGAACCTTGACGCTCACCGGTGGCTGCGGTGGTATGGGCGGCGCCCAGCCCCTGGCGGTGACGCTGAACGAGGGCGTCTGCTTGATCGTCGACGTTGATCGATCACGGCTGCAGCGCCGAGTTGATTATCGCTATCTCGATGAGATCGCTGATGATCTTGACGAGGCGGCATCCCGTGCGGTGGCGGCGAAAGATGAGCGGCGAGCAACCTCAATTGGTGTCGTCGGCAACTGCGCCGAGGTCTTTCCGGAACTCTTGCGGCGCGGCGTACCGATCGACGTTGTGACCGACCAAACCAGTGCTCATGACCCGCTGTCCTACCTGCCGGAAGGGATCAGTGTTGAAGATTGGGCGACCTATGCCGAGCAAAAGCCCGAGGAGTTCACCGACCGGGCCCGGGCGAGCATGGCGCGCCACGTTCAGGCGATGGTGGAATTCCAGGATGCCGGGGCTGAGGTCTTCGACTACGGGAATTCGATCCGCGACGAAGCACGGTTGGGCGGCTGCGTACGGGCCTTCGACTTCCCGGGCTTCGTGCCGGCCTACATCCGGCCGCTGTTTTGTGAGGGCAAGGGCCCGTTCCGCTGGGTCGCGCTGTCGGGAGATCCGCGCGACATCGAGGTCACCGACCGAGCCGTCCTAGAGCTCTTCCCTGACAACTTTCGACTGCAGAAGTGGCTGCGCGGCGCGCGGGAGAAGATCAGCTTCCAAGGCCTGCCAGCGCGGATTTGCTGGCTTGGCTATGGCGAGCGAGATAAGGCCGGCTTGGCCTTCAACGAGCTCGTTGCCTCAGGCAAGATCAGCGCCCCGATTGTCATCGGTCGTGATCATCTGGACTGTGGTTCGGTCGCCAGCCCGTACCGCGAGACCGAGGCAATGCTCGACGGCTCGGACGCCATTGCGGACTGGCCGTTGCTGAATGCCATGATCAACACCGCTTCGGGGGCTTCCTGGGTGTCCATCCACCATGGTGGCGGGGTCGGCATCGGGCGCTCGATCCACGCCGGTCAGGTGTCACTTGCCGACGGCACGGACATCGCCGCGCAGAAGCTGGCCAGAGTTCTGACCAATGATCCCGGCATGGGAGTAATCCGGCACGTCGACGCCGGCTACGAGCGGGCAGAGCAAATCGCTGCTGAGCGTGGCGTCCGAATCCCTATGAAGGAAGGGATTGAAGAGTGATCATGACCCAAGCCGCGATCTTCGAGCAGCTTCGAGCCGACCCGGAACGTGCTCGCACGCGCTCTGGGTGAGAATTATGGCAAGGCTGAGCAGACTGTTTGGAACTCAGCAGGTCGAGTCTCACCACGCCTAACTGCTCGCGACTCACAACGGCCTTCTCCCTAGTAGCCGTGAGGAAACCCGGCAGGTGATCGACCACGACTGCAACGTCAACATGGATAATGGGCAGCTGTTCGGCCGGACCCGACCCCAGTCAACCCCGAAGTTCACAGCCGGAAGCGAGAGGTGTACGGGGCAATCTCAGCGGCGGCCTCCGTGCCGTACGCCTGGTCGAAGCGAGTTAGGAAAGTGTCACCGAAGCGATACTCCTGGGTCCCAACGACCTCCATCACATAGCTCGCCAACATGGAACCGATCTGGGCGCAGCGCTCCAGCGACACATCCCAGGCGAGTCCAGCGAGGAACCCTGCGCGGTAGGCATCGCCCACGCCGGTAGGGTCAACCCGTCTGACCTCCCGCGCAACGGGTACGTCCACTCGAGGCTCACCAGCGATCTCGACACTGGATCCCTTGACTCCACGAGTGATCACTCGGACGGCGGTTCGCTCCAGGATTTCCTCATGCGACCAGCCCGTCTTCTGACGAATCATTCCGTCCTCGTAGTCGTTGGAGAACAGAAACGTTGCCCCATCGATCAGCCGTCTGATCTGCGGCCCGTCCAACCAAGCCAATTGCTGCGAGGGGTCGGCGACGAAGTCCAATCCCAGGCTGCGACACTCCTCGGTATGCCGCCGCATTGCTTCGGGATCGTTCGGAGCAATCACGACCAGATCGAGCCCGCTGGTTCGTTCGGCAATCGGCTGCAGTTCGATCTCGCGCGCCTCGGCCATGGCGCCGGTGTAGAACGAACCGATCTGAGCACTCACTGAGTCGGTCGTACAGATGAAGCGCGCGGTGTGCTGGGTTTCGGACACTCGTACGGGCCAGGTCTGCACGCCGTGGCGCTCCAGCCAAGCGCGATAATCGCCAAAGTCCTCGCCGACGGACCCGACGAGCAGCGGGTCCAATCCAAGTGCCGCCAGTCCGAAGCAAATGTTAGGCGCGATGCCGCCGCGCCGGATCTGCAGATCCTCGACTAGGAAGGACAGTGATACCCGATCCAGCTGCTCGGTGAGCAGCGACTCAGCGAACTGTCCCGAGAACTTCATCAGATGGTCCATGGCAATGGAACCAGTAACAGCGATGCGCACGAGGTGACGGTAGCGGTTGTCAGGCCGAGGCACTTGCGTATCGAAGAATCGACTTGTCTACTTCGGAGTCGTCGCCGTTTGCGGTCGCCATCACCCATGCATTCCGAACCCGCTAATGAGGTATCAGGTAGCACCCTGTGATGAGGAGAATGGCGGCGATGCACCCCAAACCAGATCGCTGGCTACCAGCTGAAGAGAAGGATTTTAAGCGCATATTGAGGCATTGGAGGAGGCGGCCTGTGAGGCTCAGTCATCGATCGATCTTGCTCATGGGAACTTGCTCCTTTACAGCCGGGTCTCACCCCGGCAGTGTTGGCGCATTGTCCGGGGCACTTTCTGGAGGACCAGCATCAGCGAATTAGCGTTTGAGCAGCTGTGGTCGGCGATCGCGGACATTGGGCGCGATTCGGTCACGGAGGGTTACCGACGGTTTGCCTGGACGGAAGCCGATGTGAGGATGCGCGAATGGTTTGCCGGCGAATGCGAGAGCCGCGGCCTGGAGATGACCGAGGATCGGATGGGAAACCAATGGGCCTGGTGGGGTGATCCAGATGGCTCCACGGCCGGCGGCATCGTTACCGGCTCTCACCTGGACAGTGTTCCGGACGGCGGCGCCTTCGACGGGCCGCTCGGCGTCGTCAGTGCGCTGCTGGCGGTCGACCGGCTGAGGGCCGACGGCTTGACGCCGCGCCGCCCGATCGGGGTGGTGAACTTCGTCGACGAGGAGGGTGCCCGGTTTGGCGTGTCCTGTGCCGGGTCCCGGATGATCACCGGCGTGCTGAGTCCTGATCGGGCATTGGCATTGCGTGACGCCGACGGCGTGACGATGGCGGAAGCAATGCGGGCGGCGGGAAGACAACCGGAGCAGTTGGGCCCTGATCCGGAGGCTCTTTCCCGGATCGGCTCATTCGTTGAGCTGCATATCGAGCAGGGGCGGGGACTGATCGATCTCGGTCGTCCGGTAGCAGTTGGCAACGGGCTATGGGCCCACGGCCGGTGGCGTATGGAAATTCCTGGTGAAGCCAACCATGCCGGTACGACGAGGCTGAACGATCGCCGGGACGCGGTGATCGGTTGCGCACACCTGGTGCTCGGGGCGCGGGCCGCCGCGGAGGCACATAACAGCCTGGCGACGGTTGGCAAGATCAACATCATGCCCGGAGGCGTGAACGCCATTGCTCGTCTGGCGACCGCCTGGCTTGATGCCCGGGCGGCTGATGAAGCTGCGCTCAGCGCCACCGTTGATCAGGTTGCAGGGCAGGTTGCCAGCCTTGGCGGGGTGATTCTCGAGGAGTCGAGGACACCACACACGGACTTCGACGATGCGCTCGTCACTCGGCTGACCAGCTTGCTCGATGATGCACCGGTGATGAGCACTGGTGCAGGACACGATGCCGGGATCCTTGCCAATGCCGGCGTGCCCGCGGCGATGATCTTCGTCCGCAACCCGACCGGCATTTCTCACTCGGCCGCCGAGTGGGCCGAGCCCGAGGACTGCCTTGCCGGGGTCGCTGCCCTGGCGTTGGTGCTGGCTGACCTCGCTGGGGTGGAACCGTGAGTTCGTACTGGTCCGCGTACGCCTGGCTGCCGGACGGCTGTTTCGCCGGTGTCGGCTTTGATGTAGATGATGGGCGCTTTGCAGCGGTTCGAGCCGGTGTCGAACCGCCCATCGGTGCGGTAATCCTTCGCGGCGTCACACTCCCTGGGCTCGCGAACGGCCATAGCCACGCATTCCATCGGGGGCTGCGTGGCCGAACGCACGCAGCGGGCGGCACTTTTTGGACGTGGCGTGAGCAGATGTACGCCCTCGCCGCGCGGCTTGACCCCGACTCCTATCTTTCGCTTGCCCGTGCGGTATTCGCCGAGATGGCGCTGGCCGGATTCACCGTCGTCGGGGAGTTCCACTATCTACACCATGATGAAGGCGGGCGCGCGTATGCCGATCCCAACGCCATGGGACAAGCGCTGATCCAGGCTGCCAACGAAGCCGGCATTCGACTGACCTTGATCGACGCCTGTTACCTATCCGGCGGACTCACAGCAACCGGCCATCTGCCGCTGGATTCAGTACAGCAGCGTTTCGCTGACTCCGACGTTGATCACTGGCGGGCTAGGGTGAGCCTGCTGAGTGATCGTGATCGGGTGCGCGTTGGCGCCGGGGTGCATTCGGTTCGGGCCGTTCCGGCTGAGGCTCTCCGCGTGATCGGTCAGGTGGGTAGCGTGCACCACTGTAGTTCTGCGACTGAGCAGACCATGATCATCAAGCAACTCCGTGGGAGTACAGCCGTAAAAAGCCCGGGTGGCCGCGTTCTCTGCCGGTTGCTCGCTGAGA
>DATCXA010000401.1:0-3872 GCA_036566085.1 Propionibacteriaceae bacterium | reverse complement strand
GCTCGGCGAGCCGATTGGGCCGAATCATGTTCCGAGGGGCCCTGCGGACGATAAGCGGTCTACCGCCGCTCCGGCGAAGACTGGCGGCCACGCTTGGGACCTAACGCACGAGGTCTTACTGAAAGAATCTCCGCAGTTGGTCGGCAATAACCGCGGGTTTGCCGCCCTGATCTTGGGCGGCACCGTGATTCACTCCCGGGAGTTCGATGCGAGTCGCCCGCGGCAGTACCTTCTCCAGGGCATCCAGGGTGCCCGTGAAAAGCGGCGGGGCTTCGGCTCCGCACATCAGCAAGATCTCGGCGGTCATGTTCTTGTAGTGGTCGATGGTCCCTTCGGTGGCCTGGACGAGATCCAATTCCGGTTTCAGCGCGGGAATCAAGTCGCGCAACGCGACATTGTCGCCTCTGACCAGTCGGGCATCTACCCACAGCAGCAATCTGCAGAAGGCCGGCTGCGCCAGCGCCCACTCCAGCAGGCGATACGGTGCCGCGACTGATTGCCCGCGGTAATCTCGCGCGCCCTTCGTCAGACCGGCCATCACCGTAGCGATGTCGCCGTCTGCCAATCGAAGATCGCTGCGGCTGATCACCTCTTTGAATTCGTCTACCCCCGGTTGGCCGACGAAGATCACCGGCTCAAAGACCGCGACCTTACGGATCGCCGGAACCGCCAGCGACCCGTGCAACGCAAACAAGCCGCCGTCCGCCTCTCCGAAGACGTACTGCGCACCGGTGTCAGTGACAATGGCGTCGAGGTCCTCGTCTTCACGTTCAATGCTGTAGTGCGGCCCGTACGGTCCACTCATTCCCCGGCCGCGTCGATCCGGAATGTGGACGGTGAACTCCTCGGCCAGCGCGGTGCCTAGCTTCATGTAGTGCTGGGAGGCGAGTGCGCCCCCGTGCAAGATCACCACGCCCGGGCCGTGGCCGAGCTGGCGAAAACCGATTGTCGTACCGTCCTTCGACGTAACCGATTTCTTCTGGTACGTCGCTTTCTTCGTGATCAACAGGGCACCCGTCCGATTCTGTTTCGTGGCCAGGCTTCCGACCCTCGACTCGATGTTTCGGAACCTACCCACCGATCCGGCCTACCGTCGCCCTGGTTGCTGCCAACCGTTCCACAAGATCGGCAGCCGTACTGGCTCCGCCCAAATGATCAAGCTCAGACCCGATCTGCCGGGCGCTCTGGAGATAGGCCGGGTTGCCCAGCACCTCACGCACCGCGTCCGCAACCGCGGCTGGTTTTGGATGCCCCGTACCCAAGTTGATACCCGCGCCAGCGTGCGCGACTCGAGCGGCGATCTCCGGCTTGTCAGGCGCACTTCCAGCCGCCACCACCAACGGCACGCCGGCGGCCAGACTGGCGAGAACGCCTCCCCAGCCGCCATTCGTCACAAAGGCCGCCGCCTCGGGAAGGACGGATGCGAAGTCGATGAGATCCACGACGCGGGCGTTCGTTGGCGGTGCGACGCCTACATCGATTCGGCCACGACGCCCGCTGGTCGCAATCACATCGACTTCAAGGTCTGCCAACCCCTGGAGCGCGGGCTGGATCAGATCAGCGGGCTCCACGTTATGCGTGCCTTGAGTCACCACAACAAGCGGCCGCGTTGACGAACTGCCGTTCAATGCACGAACAGATACCGGTCGAGCTGGCTCCAGCTGCCCCACAAAATGCACCTGGTCGGGCAAGTTGAGCCGCGGCGCATCCAGACTTGGACAGCCGGTAGCCAAGACGAGCCAGTCCGAGATCAGCCCACTTCCGTACGGCCGTTGATCGCGCGGCAGCCCGATCTCGGACCGAGCCCGGTTATAGGCGCGGTTGAACGGATATGAGACCGCGCGATACGCCAGCCACAGCAGCTTGTCTCGCTGCCGACCTAGGGCGCCATGCGCCGGCTTTACCCGAAAGCCAGGTGGCGCTGAATCGAAGCTCTGATTAAAGGGAAGCACGTTGAGCAGCGCCCAGGGTAAGCCGCGCAGTTCGCCGGTAAGCGCCCCGCCGAAACTCATGGAGTCGGCGACGAGGACGTCAGCGGGTTCGCGCTCCAGCTCTTGGCTGAGATCCAACACCTGGCCCGGAGCAGTGCCGATGAAGCCGTCTTTCACCAATGCGACTGCAGTGAGCAGTCCAGGACGTCTCGCGAGCGGGAAGGTCGCCCGAATGTTGTCCTCGTCGAAGTCCTGCGCAGCCGACCAGGTCACGACCGTCGCACCTAAATCGGTGAAAAGCCGCCGGTAGCGCGAACCGGTGTATACCCGTACGTCGTGTCCACGGCTGATCATTTCGGCCACCAAACCCGAGACCGGACCAACGTGTCCCGCCACAGGTACGACCGCCACCATCGCCTTCACACCAGCATGATCCACCAACAGAGAAAGGTTCGGCGTGTCGGCCGCTAGCCGATGATCGCCTGCACTGCGGCCGGCAAGATCACCAGATAGAGCAACACGTTTAACACGATCAGCACCGGCAGTATGAGGAGCGCAATCAGCACGCCAATGAGCCGCACGACAATCCAGAACGCTCGATGGCGCCCCGCCATAACGACGACCGGGGTCGGATTCTCGGTGGTCATGGTCTTGTGATGGAGATGGGCGAGATCTCTACTCTGCCGAGTAGTCCGTCACCATTGCGGCTGTGTTGCACGGCCCGCGTCCAGCCAGAGACCACGGCTAGCCGGGCGCGGCCCTCCTTCCGCTCCAGATGGAGCGCGAGCGCCTGCGCGGCCGCGTCGGCGGAACTCTCGGCCGACCGCAGCCATGCGTGGGCAAGCTCGTTAATGATCATTCCCCGCCGGTACTGATTACGTGCTGCGGTGTACGCCCGAGCGCCCGGCCTGTGCTGGCGAGCGGCCAGGGCCGCAGCACCTGCCAGCTCCCCTAGCGCCAGTCCCGCGAACATCAGCACCGATGACAACTGGCTGACCCCGTCGGTCAGCGGAACCAGCGCGCCGACCGCAACGCTCTTGATTGCTACACCGCTGACCAGCGACAGCGAGGCGATAGCCAGACATGGCCCGATGATCCAACTCGTCAGCCGTTGAGTCGGGGTTGGCAAGCGATCGGACGGGGCCGAAGAGAGCCAAGTGCTAACCGCGGTCTTGGTTGCCAAGACGAAGACCGGCCCAAAGGCGAGCGGCAGCAACCAGGCCTCCAACGGAGGTAAGTCGGCGCTCGCGAGAATGCTGCTAATGGTGAAGAAGCTCGCCAGCATCAACAGCCCGGTGGCCAAGATGGCGCCTAATCGGCCATACGGTCGCCGCACGGCTGGCGTGTCAGCAAGGTTGCTCCGGGCACGCTCCACGGCAAGCACACTCCGCTCGACGGCCGCAGCCCAGTAACGCTGCCGGGCCTGGCGCCGCGCAAGCCGGGTGTGCACCATGCGGTCCCAGTACGAGATTTGGGTCCGGCGTACGCCGTGACGATGCCCGACGATCAAGTCGCTCACCTGTTGCGCACTTGGAACGGTCGCCATACTCAGCTCTAGATCGGCAACTCGCGCCTCAGGAGGTACGTACGCCTCGTCGGCCGCCGCAGCGACCAGATGCGGATTCATCGCGCCACCTCCTCGGTCGAGCTGTAGCCCTGGGTGGAGACCACGACCTGCCGAGCTCCTTGACGGGCGAGCCAGTCGCGCCAGCTCCGCGCCAGTCTGTCTACCTCGCGCGTACTGGAGGGCGGCTCGGTCTGCCCAACCCCGTACATTCCCATGCTGCTGAACTTCGACAGATCTACCGTGACTGCCATCTCCGGCAATGCGATGCCGTCGGACAACATCACGGCTTCGCGCCGGCCTGTGGTCAGCGGTACGGCGTCTGCGAGGGCGACGTAGCCACCCACGACCGACGTACCCGGACGGATCATCGGCGG
>DATCXA010000175.1:0-3236 GCA_036566085.1 Propionibacteriaceae bacterium | reverse complement strand
TCGCGAGCGTCAGCAGTTCGGTCGGGTGATCGGCAGCTTCCAGGCAGTCAAGCATGCGTGCACGGACATGTTCGATCGGTCCGAGTCCGCTTGGTCGGTAGCACTCTACGGTGCTGCTGCACTCGATGCAGGCACGGATGACGCGCAGTTGGCGATCACTGTGGCGCTCGCCCATGCGATCGAGTCAGCGACCTGGGTCACTCGCCAATCGATTCAGATTCACGGCGGTATCGGCTTCACGTGGGAGCATGACGCGCATCTGTTCTACCGGCGTGCCCACGACGCAGCCACGGTGCTCGGAACCGAATCAGAACTGCTGCACGCGGTCGCCGATCTGATCGGACTGTGACAAGGCTCGGCCAAGGACGTGCACGACACCGAAAGGAGCCCTTCCTGTGGGGTTGATGGATACCACTTTTGAGCATCTCACCGCCACCTTGGGTGAAGACGGTGTCGCGGTCGTGAAACTGAATCGGCCAGAGGTCCGCAACGCGGTGAACCGCACCCTTCATCGGGAACTGACGGTCCTTCCCACCATCGTCACGGACGATCCGGTGGTGAAGGTTCTGGTCATCTCGGGTGAGGGCCAGTCGTTCTGTGCCGGGGGAGACTTCTCTGCCGCGGAGGGATGGGCTGACGCCGACTATCACCAGCACCAGGAGGGCCGTCGCCTCGTCGAGAACTTCCTTGGTCTAGAGAAGCCGGTCATTGCTGCCGTGCGTGGGAACGCCCTCGGGCTGGGGGCGAGCATCGCGCTGCTCTGCGACGTCGTCGTCGTCGGGCCGTCGACCCGGATCGGGGATCCGCACGTACGCCTGGGAATCGCCCCCGGTGACGGAGGTGCGCTGCTGTGGCCACTGCACATGGGACCGACCCGCGCGAAGTGGTACCTGATGAGCGGGGAGTCGATCTCCGGTCGCGACATCGTTGACGAGGGTCTGGCGACGTTCTTCGTTGACTCCGATGACGAAGTTCTCGATCATGCCGTGAGTCGGGCCAGGACCCTTGCGGCCGGCGCACAACAGGCCATCGCGGGGGCCAAGGGGGCGGTCAATCAGTACCTTCGGTTCGCCTCGACCCTGGTGATGCCCTTCGCGATGGCCGCCGAAGCCGGCACGCTCGCCTCCCCGGACCACCGGGAAGCAGCGCAGGCGTTCCTCGAGAAGCGGCAGCCTGTCTTCGGCCGTGGTCAGCGAGTGGAGGATCCCTCGTGAGCAATGAACGCGAGCACTCGTCGCCGGCCGCCGACGACACAGGGGTGGTCCTCACGCGCGTGGACGGGGTCGCCACCCTGACGTTCAACCGTCCTGAGCGCAAGAATGCACTCACGGCTGAGATGTTGGGCGAGCTTCATGCCCATCTGGACACCCTGATGGGCGACGACACCACCCGCGTGGTGGTGGTGACCGGGGTCGGCAACGCCTTCAGTGCCGGGGCCGACATGTCGGCGACACCCACGAATACGCGGGGGGCTCTGACGATCATGTCGGATGCCGTGCGGCGCCTCTACCACCTGCCCATCCCGACCATCGCAGCGGTGAACGGGCCGGCCATGGGCCTTGGCGCGAGTCTGGCCCTGGCCTGTGACCTCGTTCTCGCTGCCCGCTCCGCGCGATTCGGCCAGACCTTCGCGCTCCGCGGGCTGTCCCTCGATGGCGGGGCGAGCTGGCAATTGCCCAGGATCGTCGGCACCCAGCGAGCCAAGCGGATGGCATTCTTCGGTGAGGTCGTCGACAGCGACGACGCGCTGGAGATGGGCCTATGTGCGGAGGTCGTCGAGGATTCCGACCTGGCCACGACCTCGGACGAGTGGGCGACTCGCATCGCTGATGGAGCGCCCGTGGCCCTGCGCCACATCAAGGCACTGATCGACGCCGCCGCCAGCCTCTCCTTCGACCAATCAGTCGAACGTGAGTTGGAGGCTCAGCTCGACTGCTTCTCGACCGAGGACTTCAAGGAGGGCTTCCGCGCATTCCTCAAGAAGCGCAGCCCCAACTTCAAGGGTCGATGAGATGACCGCGGGAAAGGCGCCTGCGCGCATTCCCCACGAGGACCCGGTCTGGGGACGCGAAGTTGTTCGACGGGACTCGGGCGTCCCATACCTCGTGTTTGCCGAACGGCCTCCCCACCTGGTTGCTGTCCTGGAGCAGTGCCGACGTTGGGCAGGTCGTACTGCGGTCAAGCAGGGCCCGCGAGCGATGTCGTTCGAGGAACTCATCGATGCCAGCGACCGTGTCGGCGCCGCGCTCCACGAGCGCGGGGTCCGTCGACACGACCGGGTGCTGATCCTCGGCTTCAACTCCGTCGACTGGATTGTGACCCTGTGGGGCGTGCTCCGACTCGGTGCCGTCCCGGTGCTCGGAAATGCGTGGTGGGGGCGTGAGGAGATCGCTGGGGCAGTGGCGGACGTCGCTCCGTCCCTCGTCCTGACGACGTCACCAATCGCGATCCCGGACCTGCCTGTCGATGTCCTCTCCTCCCAGCAGGTCATGGCCCAGTTATCGCAGGACGACGAGTGGGAATCGCCTGCGGCATGGAACGACGTCCACGAGGACGAGCCCGCAGTCATCCTCTTTACGTCCGGGACGAGTGGCCGCCCCAAGGGGGCGGTGCTCTCGCATCGCTCGGTCGTCGCGATGCAGCACATGCTGCTCTTCGCGACCCATCGCCTCCCGGTCGACATCCCCGACGACTTCTCGGTCTCCCCGGTGCTGCAGACCGGACCCCTGTTCCACATCGGTGGGGTGCAGACGCTCATACGCACCTTGATCACCGGCAGCGTGATCGTCCTCACCGAGGGCAAGTTCGATCCCAGTCAGGTGCTGCACCTCATCGAGCACGAGCGGATCGAGCGGTGGGGTGGCGTACCCACGATGATGACCAGGGTGCTGGGTGAACCCTCGATCGATGGACGCGACCTCACCTCTTTGCGCTCACTGACCCTGGGGGGCTCCGTGGTCCAACCTGAGATCATCAGGCGGATCAAGAGGCATTTCCCCAATGTCCAGCGTGGGGTTGGGCAGATCTACGGCTTGAGCGAGGCCGGCGGCACACTGTGCTCCGCCTCCGGTCGCGACACCGTGGACCGTCCTGATTCGGTGGGTCGACCGCTGCCGTTGGTCGAGCTCATTGTCGCCTCGCCGGACGCAGCAGGCGTGGGTTCACTGCTGGCACGTACGCCGACCCAGATGTCGGGATATTTCGGCGTGCCGGCAGGGGATGACGTGGCCATTGGC
>DATCXA010000139.1:0-2278 GCA_036566085.1 Propionibacteriaceae bacterium | reverse complement strand
CGGTGGAATGCTGCAGGTGGATGGGCGAGCGAACGAACGGAAGGGGATCTTCGCACGCAGACCAGCCAATCACGTTGTTGTGCACCACCTGGGGGTCGGCGACGAGTGCGGCGTAGTCGTTGACCGGCGCGCACAGAACATCGAGCTGCCTCAGTCGGTGCAGCCACTCTGCGGTGGTCGACTCCCGGAAGATGGCGCCTAGGACGGCATTGAGCTCTTGACGATGGGTTTGCCGATCGTCGCTGGTCCGAAAGCGTCCGTCCCCGGAGATCGACTCCACGCCCAACCCGCGACAGAACTCAGTCCACTGGTGATCGAGCACTGTCACCGCGATGCTTCCGTCGCTGGTCGCATACACGCTGGACGGGCTGATGAGCGGATGCTCGTTCCCCCTGCGCGCCGGCAGGACCCCAGTCCTCAGAAATTCTGTCAGCGGCGGCGCCTGGAAAGCCAGGATCGAGTCCAAGAGGGAGGTCGCCACACGCTGGCCTGTGCCGGAGCGGGCCTTTTCCAGCAGGGCCAACAGCACGGCACTGAACGCGTTCGCGCCCGCGACCATGTCAGAGACGACGTTGCCGACCCGCATAGGTGCGCCGTCCTGCATGCCGACGATGCTCATCAACCCGCCGTAAGCTTGCATGGTGGAGTCCCCGGCAGGCAGTGCGGAGCTCGGACCTGAGTCACCGAAGCCGGTGATCGAGCAATAGATCAACCCCGGAGCCCGTTCGCTCATCGCCTGCCAGCCGAGGCCCAGCCGGTCCATCACCCCGGGGCGAAAGCTCTCTACGACGACGTCGGCACCCGCTATCAGCTCACAGGCCGCCAAGCGATCAGTCTGGCGGCTCAGGTCAAGGCAGATGCCGCGCTTGTTCCGGTTCACCGCCACAAACGCGCCGCTGAGGCCATGCCGATCGGCTCGACCCATCTGCCGAGACCAGTCACCTCGCGGTGGTTCGACCTTGATGACGTCGGCACCCTGGTCGCCCAGCAACTGGCCGCAGTATGGGCCCGCGATGCCCTGACCGAAGTCGATCACTTTCAGGCCATCCAGTGACCGCACGTCCATCACTCTCCTGTCTCATCCAGGCTCAGGAAGGTGGCGGTGAAAGAGCAGGGCATCTGGCCAGTCTGGTTGAACACGTCTACCCGGAGCTTGAGGACCCGATGCCGCCGGTCTCTTGTTCGCCTCACGCCGAGAACGCGTGAGCGGGTGTGAAGCGTGTCGCCTGCCCGGACGGGCGCCTTGAACTCCAGCTCGTCCATGCCCAGTGCCGCGACCGTGTTCTCCCCGATGACGCCCTGGATCATTCCTGCCGCCATGGATACGGTGAAAGGGCCCGGCGCGACACGAGTGCCATACGGGCCGAACTTCCGGCTGAACTCCTCGTCGATGAAGATCGGTAGCCTGAGGCCGGCGAGACACACATAATTGACGATGTCTGTCTCGGTGATGGTCCGGCTGGAGCTCGTGAACTCGTCGCCGATCGAGTAGGTGTGGACACAACCTTCTGCCACTACCTGCTCCCCTGAGGGGCGGCTCGGCCGCGCCGGTGCTCGGAGTCGACACCGACGAGCACCCCTCGGCGTGCAAGGCATTCGATCGGTTCATCGGACAGGCCGACCTCTCGCAGGATCTCGACAGTGTGCTCACCCAGTTCAGGTGCGCTCCCCGGTCCCGGCGAGTGGCCTCCGAAATCCACCGGGAGCCGCGGAAGCACGAGTGGCCCCTGGGAGGGGTGATGCTCGCTCTGGAAGAACCCGGTGGCCTTCAGATGGCTGTCCTCAAAGAGGTCCTCGATCGACGCCACGGGTACCGAAGGGATGTCGGCCGACTCCAGCACCGCTTGCCATTCTTTCGTCGTACCCTTGCGCAGGGCGGAAGCCACGAGCGCATAGAACTCGTCGATGTGCGCCGACCGAGCCTCCACGGTCAGGAAGCGAGGGTCGTTGTTGAGGTCGGCGCGGCCGATCACTTGGAAGAACGCCTCGCGGTGCTGATCGGTGTAGATCAGCACCGCCAGGTAGCCGTCCTCAGTCGCGTACGGATGGCGGTGCGGCGAGGCCGTGCGCGCGTAGCCCGTTGGCCCGATCGGTGGATCGAAGACCCAGCCACCCTGCTGCTCCACGAGCATGAACTGCGCCATCGTCTCGAACATGGGAACTTCGATCGCCGTCCCCACTCCGGAGGATTGCCGAGCCAGCAGAGCAGCTAGGACTGCGGACGCCCCCATCAAGCCAACCGCCTTGTCGGCGGCGACCGTCCGCACGTACTCCGGAG
>DATCXA010000136.1:0-2365 GCA_036566085.1 Propionibacteriaceae bacterium | reverse complement strand
TTCGGGGATTCCAATGTGAGCAGCTCGGCCCGGAGTCGGTATCGACGATGACCAAGCACTTTCCGGGCGGTGGTCCACAGCTCGATGGAGAAGATCCACACTTCAGCTACGGCCGTGAGCAGGTGTATCCCGGTGGCAACTTTGACTATCACCTGAAGCCGTTCCGGGCCGCCATTGACGCCGGCGGCTCGCAGATTATGCCCTATTACGGAATGCCCATCGGCACTCAGTACGAGGAGGTTGCCTTCGGCTTCAATAAGGGAATCATCACCGACCTACTGCGCGAAGAACTGGGCTTCGACGGCATCGTCTGCACCGACTGGGGCCTGGTAACCGATACAACGATCCTTGGCCAGCCGATGCCCGGTCGTGCCTGGGGAGTAGAGCATCTCGATGAGCTGTCGAGAGTTGAGATGATCTTGAACGCTGGCTGTGATCAGTTAGGCGGCGAGGCGCGGCCCGAGCTTGTAGTGCAGCTCGTAGAGCAAGGCCGGATCAGCCAAGATCGGATTGATGTATCGGTACGCCGACTGCTGCGCGAGAAATTCATCCTCGGACTCTTCGATGATCCGTACGTAGAACCAGAGCAGGCGGCTGCCACAGTCGGCAAGGCCGAGTTCGTCGCTGCCGGAGCGGAAGCACAGCGCCGGGCGTACACGCTGCTGACCAACAATGATCAAGTACTGCCGCTTGCGAAGGGTCGACGGCTCTATGTGGAGGGCATCGCCGAAGAGGTCGCCTCACTCTATGGCGAGGTGGTCGGCAATCCCGCCGACGCGGATGTCGCGCTCCTCCGGCTCAAAGCGCCGTACGAGCCACGGCCTGGCGGTTTCGAGGCAATGTTCCATGCCGGGTCCTTGGAGTTCCCCGTGACCGAACGTGATCATCACGCAGAGATCTGCTCCACGGTGCCGACGATCGTTGATGTCTACCTTGATCGTCCCGCCATTCTTCCTGATCTCGTTCGCGATGCAGCCGCGCTGTTTGCCAGTTATGGGAGCAGCGACGAGGCGTTCTTGGACGTCGTCTTCGGCGATGCTCAGCCTGAGGGCTCACTGCCCTTCGACTTGCCCCGATCCATGACCGCCGTAGTGGCCAGCCGCTCTGACGTACCGTTCGACACCGCCGACCCCGTATTCAGGTTCGGCCACGGCCTGCGCTACGGCCAGTCGGCCAGCAAATGATCAGCTGCCGAGCTGAACGTCGACAGCACGCTCATCGGTACCGCGCCAGATGACGAGCTGAATAACGCCGTCGGCGGTCGCAAGGGCCTCAAAAAGATCATCCATGCCACGAACTGGGCGACCGGCCGCCTGCACGATCAAGTCACCCTCTGCCAATTCGGCTCGGGAGGCTGGGCTGTTCTCCTCGACATGGCGGACCAGCAGTCCCTCCGCGTCCGGCAGACCGACGGCGCGTCGCATGCGTCGGGCGATATGCGGCGGTGCTACGCCAATGCCAAGTCGGACCCATCCCTTGGACTCGCCTCTGGCCAGTGCGTCGACTCGGGTTCGCAGCGTCTCATCAGCGGGAATGGCCAGATAGAAACCTTCACCGAGCCGGTTCGTGTTCAGCCCGAGCAGCCGGCCCTCGGCATTGACGATCGGGCCGCCCGATGAGCCGGGAAGGAGTGGCGCATCGTGCTCAATGCTTCCAGTGATTCGGCGACCACGCGGGCCTCGGAAGCTGCGCTCGAGACCTGTGACGAAGCCCAACGTGACGCGCAATCCTCGTCCACCCGGATTCGCGAGCCCAAAAACCGGAGTGCCAAGGGTTGGCGATCCGTCGGTCGCCCATTCGATGGCTGCGAAATCCCCTGTATCGACGGCGATGACAGCGAGATCACCATCGACATCCTCTCCGCTAACCTGACCTGTTGCTGTGCGCCCGTCGTTGAACGTGACGATCACTTCGTCCGCGCGTACGTTGTGGGCGTTTGTCAGCACTTGATCCTTGCTGATAATCACGCCCGATCCCACACCCCAGCGCTGACCGACGCCGACGACGGCATTGCTGACCTGATCTGCTACGCGCTGGATCTCTTCTTGGATTCCGTCGAGTACTCCCATGACGCCTTTCCTTCGGGTTAGTAGTAACTTGCAATTTACTACTTAGTCGTTAGGTGTCAATGCCCTTGGTTACGGTTGGTCCTATGACCGAACCGGAATCAGCGCCGCGTGACCGTGCTTCATCGCCACTGGCGGCGGCGCTGGTTCGCGTCGGGGATCGCTGGACCCTGCTCGTCGTACAGGCGCTGCTCGGCGGACCGCGGCGGTTCAACGAGCTGCTGGAGGAGATCCCGGGGATTGCGGCCAATATCTTGTCCGAGCGCCTGAAGCGGCTCGAGCGCGACGCGCTCCTGGTG
>DATCXA010000123.1:0-4314 GCA_036566085.1 Propionibacteriaceae bacterium | reverse complement strand
CGACATGCTGGCGCAGGCTGGCTTCAAGCAGAGCGACATCCCGACCAAGTGGGAAGACTACTGGTCGTTCTGGTGCGACAAGGTGCAGGCCGCCAGCCGCAAGGCCACCGGCCAGCGCATCTATGCCGTCGGCCAGCCGATGGGCGTGGAATCCACCGACTCGTTCCAGTCGTTCTACACCTTCATGGACGCCCACAACGTCAAGCTGGTCGACGACGACGGCAAGCTGCTGGTCGACGATCCCAAGGTGCGCGAAAACCTGATCAAGGCGCTCAAGGACTACACCGATACCTATACAAGGGGCTGCTCGCCGCCCTCCTCCACCACCTGGAAAGATCCGGACAACAACGTCGCCTTCCACAACAAGACGATCGTGATGACGCACAACTTCACGATCTCGATCGCGGCGAAATGGCTCGACGACTCCAACAATGCGGCCCTGACGCCGGAACAGCGGGCGCTGGGCAAGAAGAACTACGACGAGACCATCATCACCGCCTCGTTCCCCAACAAGCCGGACGGAACGCCGATCAAGTACCGCTCCGACGTCAAGACCGGCCTGATGTTCGCGGTCGCCAAGAACAAGACCGAGGGCAAGGAGTTCATCAAGTTCCTGATGCAGGAGGAAAACCTTCGGCCCTATATCGAAGGCGCGCTCGGCCGCTGGTTCCCGGTGACGACGGCAAGCCAGCAGAGCCCGTTCTGGCAGGCTGACCGGCATCGCAAGGCGGTGTACAATCAGTTCACCGGCGGCACGACGCCGTTCGACTTCACCAAGAACTGGAAGTTCACGATCCTCAACAACGAGAACGTCTGGGCCAAGGCGATGAACCGCGTGGTGAGCGAGAAGGTGCCGGTCGACAAGGCCGTCGACGAACTGATCGCCCGCATCAAGCAGGTCGCGGGTTGAGTTGTTGCTCCTCCCTCTCCCCGCTCCTCGCGGGGAGAGGGTTGGGGTGAGGGGCTCTCTCCGCGAGTGGCGCTCGCGGTGGGTCCTGTACCCCTCACCCGGAGTGCACCGGACGATGCTTCGCATCGCCGAGGCACTCCGACCTCTCCCCGCAAGCGGGGCGAGGTTTAAGAAAGTCGCAGAAGCAGAGTTCAAGATATGGCGATCACGCTTTCGAGCAGCGATGCTGCAGTAGCAGGCCCCCCGCTCTCGGCCCGGCTGACCACGCCACAGGTCTGGGGCATCGCGCTGCTCGCGCCCTATATCCTCGTGTTCCTGGCGTTCGTGGTCTATCCGGTCGGCTACGGACTGTGGCTGGCGCGGCATCCGGCGAGCTATGTCGCGCTCTGGCACGATCCGATCTTCGCGCGCGCCGCCGTCAACACGCTGATCTTCCTCCTGGTCGGCATCAACGTCAAAATGGCGATCGCGCTGTTCTTGTCCGGCTTCTTCGCGCAGCAGCGCACCTGGATCAAATGGCTGTCGGTGCTGTTCATCCTGCCCTGGGCGGTGCCGTCGATCCCGACCATTCTTTCCGTGAGATTCATGCTCAATCCCGAATGGGGCATGGTCAACCAGATCATCTTCAAGCTTACCGGCGATGACGGCCCGAACTGGCTGAACGATCCGACGGTGGCGCTCGGCATGGCGATCGGCGTCCACATCTGGAAATCGCTGCCGTTCTGGACCCTGATCCTGATGACGGGGCGGCTGGCGATCTCGCACGACATGTACGAGGCCGCCGACGTCGACGGCGCCACCTGGTGGCAGAAATTCCGCTTCATCACCTGGCCGTCGATGCAGACGCTCTACATCACCTGCACGCTGCTCTCGATGATCTGGACGCTCGGCGATTTCAACAGCGTCTATCTGCTCACCGGCGGCGGCCCCGCCGATCTCACCCACGTGCTCGCCACACTGGGCATCCGCTATCTCCGGCTCGACCAGCTCTCGCTCGCGATGGCCTCCATCGTCTGCGCGCTGCCGTTCGTGCTGCCGCTGGTCTATTTCATGATGAAACGGTTGTCGCGATGAAGCTGCCAACACTCCGCGAAATCGGCACCGAAGCGCGCCTGCTGCTGATCGGCATTCCCGTGCTGATCTGGACCATGGTGCCGATCTATCACATGTTCCTGTTCGCGATCTCGCCGAAGCAGGATGCATTCTCCGGAAAGCTCTGGCCGGATCATCCGACGCTGCACAATTTCAAGATCGTGTTCTACCAGCAGCATTACTTCCTGCGCGATTTCTGGATCCAGTTCTGGAACTCGGTGGTGATCGCGCTTGCCGCGGGCGCGCTGACGTTGCTGATCGCAACCGCCGCTGCGTTCTCGATCTCGCGGCTGCGCGTGCCCGGCGGCCGCTGGGTGATGAATCTGGCGCTGTTCACCTATTTCATCCCGGCAGCGTTCCTCGCCGTGCCGATGTACCGCACCATGGGCACCTACGGCCTGCTCAACAATCACTGGTCGCTGATACTTGCGATGGTGACGATCGCTTCGCCCTACGCGATCTGGGTGCTGAAACAGGCTTCCGACAAGCTGCCGGTCGAGCTGGATGAAGCCGCCACCATGGACGGCGCCACCACGATGCAGCTGTTCCGCCTGGTCTATGTGCCCCTGATGATGCCGTCGCTGGTCGCGATCGGCACCTATGCGATCCTGCTCGCCTGGAACGAATATCTCTATGCGTTCCTGCTGCTCTCCAAGGACACCGAGATCACGCTTCCCGTGGCGCTCGGCAACTTCCTCGCGGCGGACGACTCGCCGTGGGAACTGCTGATGACCACCGGCTTCATCTATGCGCTACCGCCTGCCGCGATCTACTACGCGTTCAAGCGCTACATGGTGGGCGGATTGACGGCGGGTGCGGTGAAGTCCTAGCGTCATTGCGAGGAGCGAAGCGACGAAGCAATCCATTCCTCCGCGTGCTGCGACATGGATTGCTTCGCTCCGCTCGCAATGACGAAGAACTACAACGGCGCGGCGCTCTCGCCTTGCGAGCTCGACAGTTTCGAGGCGAGTGAGGCGATCACGATCACCACCGCGATGAACGCGATCACCATGGTGCAGATCGCGTTGATCTCGGGCTTCACGCCGAGCCGCACCTCGGAATAGATCCGGATCGGCAGCGTCGCCGAACCCGGCCCGGTGGTGAAGCTCGCGATCACGACATCGTCGAGCGAGAGCGTGAAGGCGAGCATCCAGCCGGCCGCGATCGCCGGCAGGATCAGCGGCAGCGTCACGGAAAGGAACGCCCGCACCGGGTCGCAGCCGAGATCCATCGCGGCTTCCTCGAGGCTGCGGTCGAGCGAGGCCAGGCGCGACTGCACCACGACGGTGACGAAGCACATCGTCAGCGTGGTATGCGCGATGGTCACGGTCCAGAAGCCGCGCTCGGCGCTCAGCGCCACGAACAGCAACAATAGCGACAGGCCCGAGATCACCTCCGGCATCACCAGCGGCGCATAGAGCATGCCCGAAAACATCGAGCGTCCCCTGAAGCGCTCGCCGCGCACCAGCCCCACCGCCGCCAGCGTGCCGAGCAGCGTCGCGATCGTGGCCGACACCGCTGCGACACGCAGGCTCATCCAGGCGGCATCGAGCATGGCGCGGTCGTTGAAGAACTCGCGATACCAGCGCAGCGACCAGCCGCCCCACACCGTGACCAGCCGCGAGTCGTTGAACGAATAGATGACGAGGATGACGATCGGCAGATAGAGGAACGCAAGCCCGAGCGCCAGCGAGGTGACGTTGAACGGCGACAGCCTGTTGACCCTGCGCGCCATCAGCCGGCACCTCCCAGCGTGCGGCGCTGCAGCCGGTCATACAGCAGCAATGGCGGCACCAGCAGCAACAGCAGCGCCACCGCAGCCGCCGACGCCACCGGCCAGTCCTTATTGGTGAAGAACTCCAGCCACAACGTCTGCCCGATCATCATCGATCCGGAACCGGCCAGCAGATCAGGGATCACGAACTCGCCGACGATCGGGATGAAGCAAAGAAGCGCGCCGGCGCCGACGCCCGGCAGGGACAGCGGAAACGTCACCAGCCAGAATGCCTGCCGGGGCGACGAGCCCAGATCGGCGGCGGCTTCCAGCAGCGAGGCGTCCATCCTGACGAGCGTTGCATAGAGCGGCAGGATCATGAACGGCAGATAGGAATAGACGATGCCGATATACATCGCACTGTCGGTCGAAAGCCACACCACCGGCGCGGAGACCACGCGCAACGCGAGCAGAATCTTGTTCAGCAGGCCATCGTGCTGCAGGATGTTGATCCAGGCATAGATGCGGATCAGGAACGAGGTCCAGAACGGCACGATCACCAGCATCATCGCAATCGCCTGCCAGCGTTGCGGCAGCC
>DATCXA010000121.1:0-12067 GCA_036566085.1 Propionibacteriaceae bacterium | reverse complement strand
GCTCAGGCTGCCCCGTAGCTCATTGATGTCGGTCCTCACGATGGCACCGACTAGGTTTCCGGCAATGGCCACTGCGACGCCGAAGAGGGCGACTCCAACAAATGCAAGATCACGAAACCTTCGGGAAGCGAGGAAGGATGCGAAGGCGGCAGTCGCAGCCCGGGAGAGCAAGAAGCACGTCACCACTCCGAGGCCGGTCGCGATCAGCGCCGCCACCGTCAGCGGAACGGTGCGCGCCCAGGTGATCACCAAGCCGGCACCCACGAGGACCGTCGCCATCCCAGGCGCACTGATCAAACCTGCGACTAACAACCCCGGTAACAAGTCTCGGGCCCGCACCGGAAGCAGGGCGAACTTGGCTGGATCGATGGTCTCGTCGACGCCGAAGACCAACATCGACATCAACAACCAGCCCAGGGTTAATGCGGCGTACCCGACCACTGTGACGTCGGCCGTCAGTGTCAGCGAAGTGTATCGCAGCCCGACCAGAGCAGCCAGCACCATGATCACGACACCGAGCGCATAGACCATCGCGATGATCAGCCCGACAGTACGCCAGACGCTGCGCTTGAGGCTGTTCTTCAGCAGCGTCAGCTTGAGCCTGACGAGGAGCGCAACCACGCCAAGGACTCCTCCCCGGCCGCCGTAAAGCCCACCAGGTCTAGGAACCGCTGCTGCAGGCTGGAGCCGGCGCGTACCTCATCGAGGGTGCCCGCCGCGAGCACCCTGCCTTGAGCTACAACGGCGAGCTCGTCGCACAGACTCTCCACCAGCTCCATTACGTGGCTGGACATGACCACGGTGCCACCAGAACGCGCGTAATTGCGCAAGATCGAGCGAATCGCTTCGCCGGAGACCGGATCAACTGCTTCGAAAGGCTCATCCAAGATCAACAGCCGCGGGGCGTGGATCAGCGCACAGGCCAGCCCGATCTTCTTCGTCATACCGGCCGAGTACTCCACCACCAGCGTGTCTCGATCATTGGTAAGAGCGAGTGCATCGAGCAGCTCGGCAGAACGACTGGCAATCTCGGCCGGAGGCACCCTGCGCAGTAGTCCTACGTAATGCAGCAGCTCTGCTCCGCTCAACCGATCGAACAGCCGAAGCCCGTCGGGCAGCACCCCCATAAGCGCCTTGGCTGCGGCGGGATCAGCCCAGACGTCATGACCGAGAACCCGAGCAGTGCCGGCGTCTGGTCGCAAAAGGCCGGTAGCCATTGACAACGTTGTGGTCTTACCGGCACCGTTCGGCCCGACGAGCCCGAACATGCATCCGGTCCGCACGTCGAGGTCAAGATGATCAACTGCACGCTTGAGTCCAAACGATTTGGAGAGCCCGACCAGGGAGAGCGCAGCCGTCACAATGCGGCTCGCTGATCAAGCCGCTGCTGATGCCCGGCTGAGCGCTCCCAGTGACTCATGCGCCCAGTCAAACACAGCGAGTGAAATCAACTTTGAGCCGCAACAGCGCAGTTGGGGGCGGTCCCCCACACCAACGATGCCTGGTCGTAGCATGAGCGTCAGTTTGACTTCCTGATCCGCACAGCGAACGAGAGGACTGGAATGGCCGCCTACGAACTGCCCGATCTTCCCTACGACTACAGCGCATTGGAACCCCACATCTCCGGCGAGATCATGGAACTGCACCACGACAAGCACCATGCGACCTATGTCAAGGGCCTGAACACTGCATTGGAGAAGCTCGAAGAGGCACGCGCGACTGATTCCTTCGACTCAGTGGGTGGGCTGGAAAAGAACCTCGCCTTCAACCTCGGCGGACACATCAACCACTCGGTGTTCTGGCCGAACATGTCACCTGATGGCGGCGACAAGCCAGCAGGTGAACTGGCTTCAGCCATCGATGATTATTTCGGCAGCTTTGACAAGTTCCGCGCGCACTTCGAGGCCAACGCCACCGCCATCCAAGGCTCCGGCTGGTCGATGCTGGTCTGGGACACTCTCGGCCAGCGGCTCAACATCGTGCAGCTCTACGACCAGCAGTCGAATCTGCCACTGGCCCAGATCCCGATCGTATTGCTGGACATGTGGGAGCACGCGTTCTACCTCCAGTACAAGAACGTCAAGGGCGACTACGCCAAGGCCTGGTGGAATGTAGTCAACTGGACGGACGCGCAAACCCGCTTCGCCGCTGCCAGGGCACAGACCGCGGGCTTGATCGCGCCCCAGTGATCAACTCTTGATCGCTGGCTGACCCCAGTGATCAACTATTGAGTGGTCAACTAGGCGTGATCAACTTCTAAGGTGCCAGCCGACTGGTGGTCCAAACCAATCCATCCCGGCGGTACAGCAACCGGTCATGCATCCGGCTCGGTTGCCCCTGCCAGAACTCGATCATGGTTGGAATGACGCGGTAGCCACCCCAATCCTCCGGGCACGGCACCGGTGCTCCGAGGAACCGGCGTTCAGCAGCGGCGTACGCGCGGGCCAACTCGTCGGGGGAGGCGACGGTTGAAGACTGCTCAGAGGCCCATGCAGCTAGTTGGGAGTCTCGAGGCCGGGTTGCGAAGTAAGCCTCCGATTCACTCCGTGGCACCAGCTCGGCCGTACCCTCGGCGCGCACCTGGCGATGTAGCGGATACCAGCCGAAGATCAGCGCTACACGCCGATTGCGGCTTAACTCGTTGCCCTTGCGTGAGTTGTAGTTGGTGAAAAAGGTGAAGCCTTCGTTCGAGACACTCTTGAGCAGTACCGTGCGCGCCGACGGCTGGTCATCCACACAAGTGGCGACGACCATGGCGGTTGGTTCGGGCAGCACTCCCCTTTCCTTGGCGTGAAACGCGTCCACCAGCCAGGCGTCGAAGAGCACGAAGGGGTCAACTGGCGCATTCGACTCCAGCAGATGCTCCCCCCGGTAGTCGGTGCGCTCCCCGTACAGATCCTGCATGCCAGTCAGTCTGGCACTTCGCCGAGTTGTCAGCGGGGCGTCAGGCTTTACGGGTGAAGGCGACAACGGTCCCCGCAACGAGCGCGATGAACGCGGCGAGTCCAAGAGCCAAGAGCGTGCCCTTCTGGTTTTGGATGGCATCGGAGCGGTCATCCGGAACATCGGTTTCGGTCTGCGGCTCTTCGCTTGGAGTGGGCGTTGGTGTCGCCTGGCTGGGTATCGGAACGGTATACACCTTGGATTTCTTGCCCTCGCTGCCGACCAGTAGCGACTGTTCGTCCAAGCTCAACGTCAAGGATTCGGCCTGCTGCTGATGTGGAATGGGCGAGCTGGCCAGCACCTCATATGTACTCGCGTCGAGCACCATGACCGTCGTATAGGTCAGCAGCGCGATCTTGTCACCGCCGGGGAGGAAAGTCCCATCGGTGACATCGGATGGCGCTGATCCAACCTTCTTGAGCTTGTTGATGCCCTGGCGGTCCGGCTTCTTCGGCCCGGCGTAGATGGCACCATCCTGACCCTTGGTCACAATGAACAACCGGCCGGACTCATTGACCAGCAGTGTTTCCGCGTTGTGCGGTCCGTCTGCATAGCGGAAGTCGTAGGCGTGATAGCTCACGGTAAGACCGTTAGCCCGCGGGTTGTTGAAGTAGAACACTCGAACGAAGCTGCGGCTACTGGTGTTGTCACCGATGTCGCCGACAAAAAGCCGATTGTCGTGCACCGCAACGGCCTCCACATCGACTGGTTGAGCGCGGAAGTTCAGGGTGCCCTGAACTTTTCCGTCAAGCCCGAGGCCGTAGGCCACACCGCGGTCGCCCGAATCGTTGACAGTCCAGTAAATGTTCCCGGCTGAATCAACGGCGAGACCCGACGATTCAGTGATGCGCGCGTCCTTGATGGTGAATGCGACGGTGTCCTCTGCTGCTGCGACGCCCGGAATGATGGCGAAGAACAGGCCGGCCAGCAATAAGATGCCGACGCGGCGCAACGCGCGCGAGCAGTGCCCCATGAACTAGTGAGCGTACGCGCCGGCGGCCTTTACCGTAGCCAGTTCCATGCGGCAGTTAGGACGACTATTAGCACAAGGCTGCCTAGTACGCCGGAGACGATGAGCCGACGTACCCGTGGATTCACGGGCCCAGAATAGGGCGGTTATGTTTCTTCCGGCTGCTTGCGCAATACCGACGCTCGCAGCCGTGTTTCTTCCGGCTGCTCGCACAATACCGACGCTCGCAGCCGAGGAGGACACCAAAAGCACCGCAGCCTCCGCTGTACTCGATTACGGTGTCAGTCATGGGTGAACTTCGCTTGTATGCCATTGGCATTGAGGAAGTTCGCGGCATGTTCGGAGCCCCGCCGCAGGTGGCCGAACACCTCCGTGCGGTCGCACAGCGAGCCTTCGCTCCGCCGAGTATGGAAGGCAGGAGCGGCCTGCTCTCCAAGCTCGGACCGATATTCAAACGGGTACCCGCAACACCAGTGATCTCGCCCACTCAACCCGAGCCGCACGACGTCGAGGTGCTGCTCGCGGGCGCCTACGTGCCACCGGATCGGACTGGAGCGACCTGGCGGCTGCTAGAGACCCTGGTCCAGGGCATCGCCTGGGGCTCCACGCGTATGGGCCTGACTGCGCCGGAGCTCAATGATCTCGACTTCGCGCTGGCCCGTGGCGGGGCGCCGGCTTCGGTCGGCCTGCGCCACCTGCTGAACAGCACTCTGAGCCTGAACCTGATTCCCGTGAGCGGGCTGAGGGTCGGTTGGCATTCTCACCAGAAGGCGGTCGCGATGGCAGCGGCCTACCGATCCGCTCTAGCCGACGTCGAAAGCGCCGAACAGCGCGACATGATCAACTCGCTGACCATCTGGCTCGATGGCTTCCTACCCTGGGCACAGGTAGCAGCATCGCTAGACCGCCCGGTACCTGATCTAGTGGGTTTCTGGGCCAGCTGACCCGCTGACTGAGTTTCGGCAACGCAAGAGAGCGGTTGAAGTCTGCCCCAAGCTAGGCGGTGGCGATCACCAGCACCAAGTCGCCGCCTTCCACCTGCTGTACGTCGGCAAGGGCGAGCCGCTTGACGACACCTGACACCGCTGCGGTGATCGCGGCCTCCATCTTCATCGCCTCGATCGTTGCGACGGTAGCGCCAGCCTGAACCTGATCGCCCTCGTTCACCGTGACAGTGACCACCCCGGCGAACGGTGCGGCCACGTGGCCGGGGTTGTTGGGATCCGCCCGCTCGGCGGTCTTGACATCGACTTTGATGGACTTGTCACGAACCCGGATAGGACGCAGCTGCCCGTTGATGGTGCACATCACGGTACGCATGCCGCGCTCGTCGGCGTTGCCAATGGCCGACAACCCGAGGATCAGGCTGACTCCCCTGCCGATCTTCGCGACATGCTCCTGACCCGGCTGCAGCCCGTAGAGAAAGTCCAGGGTGTTCAGCCGCCCGACATCGCCGTACGTCGCCCGGGTCGCCAAGAACTCCTTGGTCGGCCCAGGAAACAGCAGCCGATTCAGCGTGGCTTGGCGTACCTGACCCTTGTCATCAAGATCAGCCGAGTCCTCCGGCGAGAGGTCGACATCGCGGATTGGCACCGTACGTCCCTGCAGGGCCTTTGTCCGAAACGGCTCCGGCCAGCCACCTGGCGGATCACCCAGCTCACCGTTGAGAAAACCGATCACCGAATCCGGAATGTCGTACTTCTGTGGGTTCTCAGCGAAGTCATCGGGATCGGCGCCGACAGCAACCAGATGCAGCGCAAGATCACCAACAGCCTTCGATGAGGGCGTGACCTTGGGCGGCCTGCCCAGGATCCGGTTCGCCGCGGTGTACATCGCCTCGATTTGCTCAAACTTTTCGCCCAGCCCCAGCGCAATCGCCTGTTGCCGGAGATTGGAGAGCTGACCGCCTGGGATCTCGTGATCGTAAACCCGGCCGGTGGGGCTCGGCAGCCCCGACTCGAACGGCGCGTACACCCGGCGCACCGCTTCCCAGTACGGTTCGAGCTCCATCACTGCACGCAGGTCGAGATTGGTCGGCCGTTCGGTGTTCGCACACGCGGCAACCAGCGCTGAGGCCGGCACCTGGCTAGTGGTTCCGGCCATCGGCGCACTTGCCACGTCGACGGCATCCACTCCGACCTCGATAGCGGCGAGCAGCGTCGCTAGCTGGCCACCCGCGGTGTCGTGGGTGTGCAGATGCACCGGAAGGTCGAAGTTCTGCCGCAGTGCTGCAACCAGCTTCCGCGCCGCGGGCGGACGCAGCAGGCCAGCCATGTCTTTGATTCCAATGACGTGCGCACCGGCATTCACCATCTTCTCGGCCAGCCGCAGGTAGTAGTCGAGGGTGTACAGGTCCTCGGTGGGCGAGTTGAGATCGCCGGTATAGCAGAGCGCAACCTCGGCGATGGTGCTGCCGGTCTCGCGCACCGCCTCGATCGCCGGCCGCATCTGCTCGACGTCGTTGAGCGCATCGAAGATGCGGAAGATGTCGATACCGACTTCGGCCGCTTCGGCCACGAACGAGGTGGTGACTTTGGTGGGGTACGGCGTGTAACCGACCGTATTACGGCCGCGCAGCAGCATCTGCAAGCAAAGGCCTGGCATGTTGTAGCGCAGCGCGGCGAGGCGTTCCCACGGATCCTCGGCAATAAAGCGGAGAGCCACGTCGTACGTGGCGCCGCCCCAGCACTCGACCGATAGCAGTTGTGGTGTCAGGCGGCCGACATACGGGGCGATCCGGATTAGGTCCTTGGTACGGACTCGGGTGGCCAGCAGCGACTGGTGCGCATCACGGAAGGTGGTATCGGTGACCTCGATCGGTACCCGCTGCCGAAGATCCGCAGCGAAGGCTTCTGGACCAAGATCAAGAAGTCGCTGCCGGGAACCTTGGGGCGACGGGATGGCGATATCGATCCCGGTGGGGCGTTTGACGCCTGGATCGAGTTGGGTTGGCGCTGGGCCATGCGGCTGGTTGACCGTTACTTCGGCGAGCCAGCGCAGCAGCTTGGTGCCACGGTCGGCCGGGGCGTGGGCGGTCAGTAGGTCAGGACGCTCCTCGATGAAAGACGTCGAAACATCACCAGCAATAAAGTCCGGATCTTCCAGAACCGCTTGCAGGAAAGGAATGTTGGTGCTAACGCCGCGTATCCGGAACTCTGCAAGTGCCCGGCGTGCCCGGGCCACTGCCGACTCGAAATCCCGGCCGTGGCAAATGAGTTTGACCAGCAGCGAGTCGAAGTATGCGCTGATCTCGACACCGATGTCGACCGTCCCGCCGTCGATGCGCACACCCGCGCCGCCGGCGGAGCGGTAGGCGGTGATAGTGCCTGTGTCGGGCCGGAAATCGTTCGCCGGATCCTCAGTCGTTATGCGGCACTGCAGCGCTGCACCGTTGATCCTGATTACTTCCTGCGAAAGATCAAGATCAGCAAGGCTTTCGCCGGCCGCAATGCGCATCTGAGCCTGCACAAGATCGACGTCGGTGATCTCCTCGGTGATGGTGTGCTCGACCTGGATCCGCGGATTCATCTCGATGAAGACGTGCTGGCTGGCACGCTCCCCCTCGGTTTCCACCAGGAATTCGACGGTGCCCGCATTGGAGTAATTGATCGACTCGGCGAACCGCACCGCGTCGCCGCACAGCGCCTCACGCAACCGAGTCGAAATGTGCGGAGCCGGCGCGATCTCAACGATCTTCTGGTGCCGTCGCTGCACCGAGCAGTCTCGCTCGAACAGATGGATCGTGTTGCCGTGCGTGTCGGCGAGGATCTGTGCCTCAATGTGGCGCGGCCGGCCCACGGCTTGCTCAATGTAGGACGTCGGGTCGCCAAATGCGCCCTCGGCCTCCCGCATAGCGGCACCGATAGCTTCTCTCAACTGCTCGGGGTCACCGACCCGGCGCATGCCTCGGCCACCGCCGCCAGCGACAGCCTTCACAAAAACAGGAAAGCCGATCGCTTCGGCTCCTCCGATGAGCTCGTCCACATCCGCCGATGGCGGCGTCGACTTGAGCGCTGGAACACCTGCAGCCCTGGCCGCCTCAATAGCGCGGACCTTGTTGCCGGCAAGTTCGAGCACCTTCGCTGGCGGGCCGATGAAGGTAATGCCGACATCTGCACACGCGCGCGCCAGCTCCGGGTTCTCGCTGAGGAAGCCGTAGCCCGGATAGATCGCATCGGCATCGGACTCCTTGGCGGCACGCATGATCTCGTTGATGTCCAAGTAGGCCCGTACCGGGTGCCCACGTTCACCGATCAGATACGCCTCGTCCGCCTTGATCCGGTGGATGGCGTTTCGGTCCTCGTATGGGAATACCGCCACCGTCCTTACGCCCAGCTCGTATGCCGCGCGAAAGGCCCGTACTGCGATCTCACCGCGATTAGCGACCAGTACCTTGCCGAACATGGCTCGAATCTAGCGGCAGATTGTTACCGCAGCGAGACAGTGCCAAACGGGCATCAGGGCCAAATCGGCATGGGGGCTAAATGGGCATCAGGCTGAAGCGGACGGTCACATGGCCAGAGACGGTCTGCACAGCGGGCTCGAAATCGAATGCGGCGTCGTCTGCCCCCTTCGCCATGGCGAAGGCGCGCATTTCGCGTACGCCGGCGAAACCGCTGTCGAGATCGGACACCTCAACAAGGTTTGCCACGGTGGTACCGAATGCTGCTGCATAGTCGTCCGCGCGACGGCGGGCGTCGGCGATCGCCGCGAGCCGGGCTTCCCGGAACATCTGATTGTCGGCACGCAATGACCACCACGGCCCATCGATTTGGCTGTTGGGCAGCGTCGTGAGCTCCAACACGAGGGGAGACAGCGAGTCGAGATCGGCGATCACGATCTGTGTTGTGAAAGTGCCCTGATAGCCGGTGATTTTGCCTGGGGCGCGGCGGTTGAAGACCGGTGAAACATGCAGTCCGCTGGTGCTGGAACGCTCGATTGCCGCTTCAAACCGTTGTAGCAGCTGCGAGACGGCGTTCGAGCCCTCGGCGAGTTTCGATCTGGTGCGCTCCGATGAATCCCCGGACGCATGCAGTGTCAGCGTGAGCATCGCAAGATCCGGCGGACCATCCAGCTGAGCCTCGCCGCGTACGGTCACCAGGGGCCTGGCTCCCAAAGGCCCAGGCCCGGTCGGTTCGGTCATGCCAAGACCCTACGTCGCAGTATGTGCGGGGATCTGTCGAAAGAGCACCAGTCCCGCGCATCGACAGGCGCCGTTCTGAGCTTGACGAAGGGCTCAGCGCATGCTGTTTGCCGAGCGACGTCAGCTCAGCGCGTTCGCTCCTGCCTCCGCGACAGCATGATCGTTCTCAACGCTGCTTCCGCTTACGCCGATCCCTCCCACGATCTCGCCATTGAGCCTGAGAGGGATGCCGCCTGGGAATGTGATCAGACCACCATTGGAGACCTCGATGTTGTACAGCGGGCCACCCGGCTGGGATAACGCACCGACGTCTCCGGTGTTCATGTCGAAGAAGCGCGCGGTCCGCGCCTTTCTTATGGAGATATCGATGCTGCCGAGCCAGGCGCCATCCATTCGGGCAAAGGCCTTGAGGTTGCCACCAGCATCGACGACGGCAATGTTCATCAAGGTGTCGATCTCGGTGGCCTTCTTCATTGCCGTCTCCACCAGAACTTGCGCCTGCGCCAACGTGATATCACCCATTGACTTCTCCGTTCTCAGTTGTTCGATGCCATCGAGGGCATCATGCGTTGATCAAACCGTGCGGATCGAGGACGTACTTCTTCGCCGCACCGTTGTCAAACTCGGCGTAGCTCCGTGGTGCCTCGTCCAGTGAAATCGGTGTCGCGTTCACGGCCTTCGCGATCTGCACCCGGTCATGCAAGATGGCCATCATCAGCTGCCGGTTGTAGCGCATGACCGGGCATTGGCCAGTAACGAACTCATGTGATCTAGCTCAGCCCAGGCCAATCCGGATGGACAGTGCGCCCTCCTTGGCGGCCTCATCCACAGCGCCGGGGTCGCCCGTCACGTAGAGACCGGGAATGCCGATCTTGCCGCCTGCACGGGTGACTTCCATAACGGTGTTCAGGACCGCGGCAGGCGTCTCGGGTGCGTCAGGGGCTTGCCCGCGGGCTTCGAAGCCCACGGCGTCAACAGCCGAATCCACTTCCGGCTCTCCGACGATCTCTGCGATCTGCTCTTTCAGATTGCCCTGTGAAACATCGATCGTCTCGCACCCGAAGCTGCGCGCCTGCCCCAACCGTTCGGTGTTGAGGTCGCCGACGATAACGGCCGCCGCACCAAGGAGCAACGCCGAGGCTGCTGCTGCTAGTCCGACCGGTCCGGCGCCGGCGATATAGACCGTCGAGCCAGGTCCGACACCGGCCGTGACGCAACCGTGGAATCCGGTAGGGAAAATATCGGACAGCATGGTGAGATCGAGGATCTTCTCCATTGCTTGATCTTTATCCGGAAAATTCAACAGGTTCCAGTCGGCGTAAGGCACGAGCACATATTCGGCTTGCCCGCCAACCCAACCCCCATGTCTACGTAGCCATACGCCGAACCGGCCGGTCGGGGTTGACGTTCAAACAGACGCCGGTCTTGCCTTCCTTACAGTTCCGGCAACGGCCACAGGCAATGTTGAAAGGCACTGAGCAGAGGTCACCAGTCTTGATGAACTCCACATCAGGTCCTACCTCGACGACCTCGCCAGTGATCTCATGACCGAGCACCAGCCCAGCCGGCGCTGTGGTCCGGCCGCGGACCATGTGTTGATCACTGCCGCAGATGTTCGTGGAGACGCACTTCAGAATCGCCCCGTGTGAGACTTTGCGACCAACGTTGGGCAGGGTTGACTCCTGGCCCGTCTTTGAGCAGGAATTCCGGGTAGTCCAGGTCGGTTATCTCGACCTTTCCTGGTCCCATGTACGCGACGCCGCGATTACCTGGCATCTGGCCTCCTCCGCTACCGGTGGTCCGTCGCAGTGAAATGTCCGGGCGGCTCACGGCGTCGTGACGTGGTTAGGTCGCCTGGCCGCATGACGGGACCATTCTCGCCCGTGGCCCTGATGCCAGCAGGCCCAGGGTCTCAGACGACACTCGTGACCGTGCAGTCGAACGATGTCAGACCCTTCCAGATCGGCGTACCGGAAGAGCAGCTGCTCGACCTGCGCCGGCGGCTGGCACAGACACGATGGCCTGAGCCTGCGACAGTTCCAGATTGGTCACAAGGAGTGCCGCTGCAGGATGTTGAGGAGCTCTGCGCCTACTGGCGGACCGAGTACGACTGGCGCGTGGCAGAACGCCGGCTGAACCGGTGGCCGCAGTACCTGATTGATATCGATGGACTAGCCATTCACTACTTTCACCTGCCCTCCCCAAATCCATCCGCCATACCGCTGATCTTGACCCATGGGTGGCCCGGGTCGTTCTTCGAATTCGAGCAGGCAATGAAACGGTTGGCGGACCCGACGTCATCCGGCGGCGCCGAATTCCATCTTGTCGTGCCGTCCCTGCCCGGGTACGGCTTCAGTGAGAGACCCTCAAGTCAGGGCTGGGACGTGCACCGGATAGCACGCGCATGGGCTGAGCTGATGCAACGTCTCGGTTATCAGCGGTTCATCGCGGCCGGCAGCGATTGGGGCACCAGCGTCTCGACCAGCCTCGCTTTGCATGATCCGGACCGGCTGCTCGGTCTACACCTCATCCCTCCGCTGGTTCCGCCGTTACCGGTAGGGCGCCAGGCGCCCACGGCGCGAGAACGAGCCGCGGCACAAGAACTGCAGGAGCGAAGCCAAAGTGAATCCGGTTACTCCGCTACGCAGGGCACCCGACCTCAGACCATCGGCTACTCGTTGCTCGACTCCCCGGCTGGCCTCTGTGCCTGGATATTCGAGAAGCTGTGGAGCTGGTCCGATCATCAGGGCGATCTTTACGAGGTGCTGAGCCGAGATCAGGTGCTGGACAACATCACGCTTTACTGGCTCACCGGCACCGGCGCCTCGTCGGCAAGGCTCTATTGGGAGAGCATCGGCGAGATCTCCACCTGGTTCAGCCACAGCATCAGTGACTCAATCGATGTGCCAACTGGCTGCACCGTCTTTCCTAGGGAGGTACCCCGGCCCTCACGGCGGCTGACAGAGCGGCGCTTTACCAACATCGTCTACTGGGGCGAGCCGCAGCGCGGC
>DATCXA010000109.1:0-7420 GCA_036566085.1 Propionibacteriaceae bacterium | reverse complement strand
CGCGTCTATCGGGCTGAACACCGCTATGGGCGCGCCAGCGCCGCACATCGCCGAATTCACGGTCTGGTACAGCCTGCCGATGGCGATCGCAATCAATATTGTCAACCCGCTCAACGCCCAACTCCCTGAAGAGGCAAGCTTCCGCGGCTGGGCTCAGCCCAAGCTGCAGACCACCCGGACACCACTCGCCGCTACCGTGCTGATGGCCATCGGGGTCACCATCTGGCACATCCCGTTCTTCCTTATGCCCCAGTTCGGGTCCAGCCCGATCGAGGCCACAGCCACTGTGGCAGTGACCTTCTGGTACGCCTGGTTGTTCAACCACGCCTCGGGCAGCTCGCTGCTCACGCTGATCGCGCACGCGACGGAAGGCACCATCGAGACGAGCACCCTATGGCAGACCACCGCTGACACGGCCCGGATGACTTGGCTCTACTGCCTGGTCTGGGGCGTGGTCGCGCTCGGACTGCTGGTCTTCGACCGGCGCTTGTGGACCAAGCCGCCAGGACCGGTCGACGATCTCGATCATGTTGATGCTCGGGTTGAGTCGAAGGCGTGAGATTCCACCGCAAAGTGTGCTCAAGCTCCTCGATAGATTTGTGAGCAGGATCTGAGGTAAGACGCCGTTAGTCGAGATCGGATCATGCTGAGTGGTTGCCCTTCATCGTGAGCTTTTCGACCGGATTGTTCTCGTCTACAACCCGGCGAATCCTCGTATCCCCCGTACGCTGGCCGAGGGCGTACGGGATGATCTTCGTCGCCGGTTGCCTGACTTGCCTGTTACCTTGCAGCCCACGCGTTTCGCAGGCCATGCACACGAGCTAGCCGCCGCAGCAGCAGCAACCGGGCGACCTTTGATCGTTGCCGTGAGCGGCGACGGCGTCTACAACGAAGTCGTGAACGGCATCATGGACGTCGACGGCAGCACCGCGCTTTCGGCGGTGGCGGCCGCCGGAAACGCCAATGATCACCGCCGCAGCACCCGCAGGATGCCGCTTGTCGCGGCCATCGTCGATGGTCGGGCCAGATATTTGGATTTACTGCGATTGACCGCGCGATCCAGTGATGTTCTGTGGAGCCGGTACGCCCATTCCTACATCGGCTTCGGACTGACTCCGCTGATGGCCATCGGCCTCAAGAAGGACAGGAAGGGAGCCGTCATGGAGCTGATCTCGGTCATGCGAACCTTCAACCGCCTAGCACCCATCGAAATCGTCCGTTCCTCAGGGGAGAAAGAACTGTACGACAGCCTCGTCTTCGCAAACGTTGCCCGGATGGCGAAATACGGACGCATCAGTAACTCAGGACAACCGGATGACGGACTCTTCGAAGTCGTATCCTGTCCCCACCGCGGACGATGGCGCATTGCCTTTATGGTCTTGCGAGCGGCGACGGTGGGACTAGGGAAGCAACCGAGGATCAGCCACTGCGACTTCACTCTCAGCAAAGCGACACCCATCCAGATCGACGGCGAAGTCCTGCACACGGACGCCAATTCCCACGTAGTCATCGACTGCGTACCCCATGCCCTCACCACGGTCGGATAAATGAGCGCAGCGAGCGATCAATAGCTGCCTTACCAGATACGGTCGCGTTCAGTCTCGGTCGAAGCCGGTTCCAGGTCACCGATCCGGATGACCTCCTCAGCAATGAACGGAAGTTTGCGGTTGGTGCGCTGGGATCGGTCTTCCAGGATGGCAATGGCCTGATCGTGGGAGCAACCAAGTCGGGACATCAGAATCCCCTGAGCGACGCCAACTCGGTGTCGAGCGATGACTGCCTGCGCCAGATTGTCACGCGCGTTGACATTGTGGATTGCCAGGCCCGCACTCCGGGCGAACAGTTCGGCTATGTCGCTCTGGTCTTCGAAAGCACTGCTCTCACGTGACCACCACATGAGGGTCGGCCACATTAGGGTTGGGGCATGGTCGTTGCGGGGCTCTGAGGGCACGATGAGAAGCGACCGCCAGGCTCGCAGGTTACTGCAAACAGGGAGGCCATCCCACCGGCCGTCCTGGTCAAGGTCGTCGACCCGCCTGTACTGCTGTAGCCATCCATCCGCCGCGAGCGACTGGACCACCTGATGCACCCCGGCGATGTCAGGTTCGTCTACAATGTCACGAACGATCACGGGCCGCCATCGGCCGGATGTCCTATGGATGATCGCGATCCCGTCGGCAGAAATGATCGTCATTCCGTAGTCAGCGACGACTGAAAGCAATGTATTTACATTCGGCTGGCTTTGCATGATTTCGATCGCCTCGAGAAGGGCATAGGCGTAGATCAGGTCAGAGGCGCCGACGGAACTCGGATCGGTCGCTGGAGCGAAGACGTGGAATGTCTTGTTCAGTGACGAACCCGAAATGCGCTTTGGGGATTGCACGGACGTCATGGGAGAACCTTGAAGACGGTGACGCCTGGATACCCTGGCCGCGCGATTCCGCTCATCTCGGCGGTTCGAGGAGCGGCCGAGATGTCCCAGTCCGGGCTGTTGATGCAGCAAAACGAGTACAGCGCGCGCCGACTCCTTAGTCAAGACCGTACGACCCCGACGCGCACTGGCACGGTTACAACGCGCGACGTTGTGCAACGAGCGGGCAGAGGAACGGGTCTCTTCCCCGAAGTCCGACGCTGTTGAGGTAGCGGATGACGACCCCGTACGACTGCCACAACGTCGTCTGGGTATATGGCACGCCTTCGGCCGCGCAGTAGGCGGCAACGAGGGGTTGCACTTTACGGAGGTAAGGGCGGGCCATCGAGGGGAACAAGTGGTGTTCGATTTGGTAGTTGAGGCCGCCCATGAGGATCGACATGAAGCGTCCGCCGCTGATGTTGCGACTCATCAATACCTGGCGGCGGAGGAAGTCCAGCTTCAGTCGGGGAGAGACGAGCGGCATGCCGATATGGTTCGGCGCGAACGATGAGCCCAGGTAGAAACCGAAGACGGCCAGCTCGACGGCGAGGAAGGCGGCGGCCTTGCCTGGCGATAACACCAGGAACACGAGAGCGACAAGGCCGCCGAGGCGCATGATCAGCATGGAGAGCTCAACCCATCGGCGCTCGACTGGGCCGCGGCTCAGGCCGCGGCGGAATCCTTCTGAGTGCATTGAGAGGCCTTCGAGCAGGAGGATCGGGAAGAAGTACCAGCCTTGGTGAGACACCAGCCACTTCATCAATCCGCTACGGGGCCGGGTCGCTTGTTCAGGCGTCATAGCAATGGCGCCCAAGGCGACATCGGGATCGGAACCGACCTTGTTCGGGTTGGCGTGGTGTCGGTTGTGCTTGTTTCGCCACCAGCCATAACTGATGCCGACGAGTAGGTTCGCGATGATCAGGCTGGTCCAGTCGTTCCATCGGCCGGACTTGAAGATTTGGCGGTGGGCTGCGTCGTGGCCGAGGAACCCTAACTGCGTCATGATGATCGCGAGCACAGCGGCGCTGATCAGTTGCCACCAGCTGTCTCCGATCCAGATGAATGCGAGCACCCAGGCGGTCAAAATGGCCAGGGCGCCAATCAGTTTGGTCCAGTAGTAGCCGTACCGGCGACGCATCAGATTCAAGTCGTGTACGCGGCGCGTTAGGGCAGTGAAGGAGCTGCCGGATCGCGCGTTGGGGACTGGCTCGGGCACCGTCACCGTTGCGGAGTGGTCGAGGGCAGACGTCATAGCGGGAGTGCCGTTCGTAGCGGACTTCCCGGAAAGAGTCTGGGCGACAGCGGGATTGCTTCGGGAGCCGCGGCGAGTTTACACGGCGTCTCCGGCCCCAGACCGACTGCGAAATGCAGTAACAAAATTCTACAACGTCAACTCCAGAACCCCATCCTGCTATCGGTGTTGCTCGAAGATCACCTTTCGGTGTCACGTGACCGCGATAGGCTTTCCGCGATAGCAACGAAATTGGCCGGCTATAGCCGGGAAGCATCGAAGAGGACCATGGACTCCGTGGACAGTGGCCAGATTGGGCCACCGGCTGACGACGCTGACGACGACACCGTAGAGAAAACCGCCGAGCGCCGGTCCGCCGAAGATGAAGACCTTCGCGAGAGCCTCCTGGGTTTGTCCCAGTTGATGTCGGACCAGCTCCCGCTGGAGGACCTGCTGACCCAGGTGGCCACCTACGCCGTGCAAGCCATTCCGGGCGCCGACGGGGCCGGGTTGACATTGCTCGAGCAAGACAGAACCGACACCATCGTCGCGACTGCCCCGTTTGTTACCGAGGTCGACGACATTCAATATGGAATGCGCCAAGGTCCCTGTATTAGCGCAGCCCGGGAGGGTCAGACCGTCCTGTCGGGCTCACTCGGGGGAGATTCGCGGTGGCCGCGCTTCGGCGGCTCGGTCGCCCGGCTCGGCGTCCACAGCGTCGTCTCTTTGCCGTTGATCACACCCGACGGCGTGGTCGGCGCGATGAACGTCTACGCGCACGGCAAGAACGCCTTTGACGACCGGGCTGCCAAACTCGGGGAGATCTTCGCCGCCCCGGCCGCGATCGCCGTACACAACGCCCACGTCCTCGCACAAACCCGAAGGCTGGCCAACCAGCTGGAGAGAGCCCTGGAAATCCGCGGCGTCATTGATCGGGCTGTCGGAATCTTGATGAGTCGGAGCGGCATTACCGAGCATGAGGCCCTCGAGCGGCTGCGCTCGCTGAGCCAGCATGAGCATCGCAAATTGGCCGAGATAGCCCGCCAGATCGTGGATGAGGCTGTCGCTCGGGTGCGAGCCCGAAACCAACGCGACCCAGAATCGTCCTAATTAGGAGCTGTCGGCACCGGAGCGTAGAGTCGAATTCGACGCGGCTATCTGACTCCCCGGTCCGCGCAGCCGCCGCCAGTGGTCTCGGCGATTTGCTGAGCCAGTTCATGCAGGTATGACGAGCGGGCGGATCCGCTTCCTCGGAGCGAGAGTGTGGATCTCCCAGCGAGCCTCCTTGCGCATCTTCACGAGCTCATGCTTAGCATCGGCGAAGATGATCAAGATGTGGATGATCCCTTGGTGGAGTTGACCACGGCATTGCAGTCGACGGCCGCCTCCTATTGCGGACTCCAGCTGACGATTTTCGAGAATCAGTGGCCGGTCACCCTAAGCGCCTTCACCGACGGTCAGAACGAAGAGGTCGGCACCTCCTTACGTCTTCCCCTCGGGCTGGTTTCGCAGGTCGATGGGGAGAGCCGCGTTGTCTTCTTCGCCGGCACTCCCGGCGCGTTCACTGATCTTGCCGCCGACCTGAGTCACGCTCTCGGCGGCATCCCCGTTGGACACGCATCACCGGCCGCGGAGGGCATGGATCTCGGTGGAACGCATATGGACGGTCATCGAAAAGCGATTGAGCTCGACGTTGATCTTCCACCGCCTTCTCGCGTGTCGGGGCTGAACGGTATGGCCGAGCTGACGGTCTTGAATCGCGCGATCGGGATGCTGATGGCTCAAGGTCACGACATTGAGCAAGCTCGCCAAGTGTTGCGCCGGAAGGCCGCGGCTGCCGGAGTCGAACCGCACATCTACGCCGCGCGGATCCTCCGACGGTGAATGTAGGAGATCTCGGACGCCGTTGGGCCGCGTTCAGCGCTCGCGCTTCTGATCACCGCGGGCTCTGGAAATGATCTCTTCGACTACCGACGACTTAGCGTCTGCGTAGTCCTGGATATAGTCCCACCTTCGGGCCGCAAGCTCTCGCTTAGTGCGTTCATAGAGCTCCCGCTCCTCGGGTCGGGCTCGCAGCCGATCGCGAAACAGCAGCATCCGCTCGACTTCAGGACTCCCGGCGGTGAACACATGCACCTGCATGTCCGGATTGTGATCTCCCAGGAACCGATGCTCGTACCAGTCGGGCTCTCGAAACTGCAGCACGTAGCCGGCAGCCTCCAGATCCGCGAGATACCCTGCCTCATTTGCAGAGTCGATCACCGTCAGCACGATGTCGATGACCGGTTTCGCCGCAAGGCCCGGTACCGACGTCGACCCGACGTGTTCGACCTGCACCGCCCGAGCGCCCAACGCCGCCCGAATACGCTCCTCTTCACCGGCGTACTGCGCCGGCCATACCGGGTCAGGTTCTACGAGCCGGATTGGCCCATCGGCGCGTACGGGCGGCTCCAGGAAGTCCGGTTGAGATCCGTTAGACATGGCGATCTATTCAAGCAGCAGGCAACAGCGCGGAAAGTGGGGCGTACTGCGGGCTCATGCCCGAGACCTTGGCCGCCATTTCAGACCTACTCGCACCGCCGAGCTCGGCGCAAGTAACTGCCTCGAGTCATCACTGGCCGCGAGAGTGTGCCGCATGGGCGTGCCGCACGCTACTAGAAACGCGTGTCCTGCCATGCTAGTCAGCACGCTAAGAAGGGATCCTCCTCATGTCCGCCACACTGAGCCCGAACACCGCAGCCGGCTTTCCTGGCTTGGCCAGGAAGATCTGGATCTTCGCCATCATCCGCGGGATTCTCGGAATCATCTTCGGTCTTGTTGCCCTGTTTGCTCCAATCGCCACCGCGCTCGCCCTGGCCATCGTGATCGGCATCTACGCCATCGTTGACGGCGTCTTCGACATCATCGAGGCGATCCGACACCGAGGCTCTTCCTCGATGGCGCTCCGGATCGTACTGGGCGTCGTCAGCATTCTCTTCGGGATTCTCGTCCTTGTCTGGCCGGGCATGAGCCTCGCGATCCTGGCGATCTTCGTCGGCATTTGGGCCATCATCATCGGCATCCTTCAGATCATGGCGTCGGTCGGCCATCGCGCAGCGCCTAACAGCGGATGGGTCTGGGGCGTCATCGGCGGCGCGCTGGCAATCCTGTTCGGCGTTCTGGTGCTCATTAGGCCAGGCACCGGCTTGGTCACCATCATCTGGATCATCGGCATTTGGGCCATCGTGTGGGGCATCATCTTCATCGTCCTAGGTGTCCAGCTACGCAAGGCTGCCCGGGCGAGCGAAGCTGACGCCTCAACGACCGCTTGAATCACTTCCTGCTGTAGCGGCGATTTCTAGAACCAGCCGCGGCGCTTGAAGAAGGTCATCAAGATCACGACGGTCACAATCTGTGTTCCGATGCCGAGCATGAGGAACGCGGGCCAGCCCGCGATATACCGCACCAGCCAACCGAAATTCTGGCCGAAGAAGCCAGTAAGAAACGTAAGCGGCAAGAAGATCGTCGCTATCACCGCCAACTGCTTCATCACAACGTTGAGTCGGTTGGACACCGTGGACAGAAAGACATCCATCGAACTCGTGAGCAGGTCGCGGTAGGTGTCAATCAGATCACTGATTCGAATGAGGTGGTCGTAAACGTCACGGAAGTGTCGCTCTGCTTCGGTTGTCATGCCAGGAAGCTCGGCGCCACCGCCCAGCAGGCCCGCGAACAGATCGCGCTGGGGCGTTACCGCTTTCCGCATGCCGACGAGCAGTCGCTTCATAGCGAAGATC
>DATCXA010000093.1:0-2146 GCA_036566085.1 Propionibacteriaceae bacterium | reverse complement strand
GCTGCATCCTGCGGTCCGACACCGCGAGCCGAGCTTCCCCAACTGGGATGGCGCGGCGGGCTGCGTTATTGGTGGACCCAACTCACGTCAATGCGTACGGCGCTGATCTTGTTGTTCGCGCTTGCGCTCGCCGCGATTCCGGGCTCGCTGGTGCCGCAACGGCGCATCTCGCCGGTCCGAGTCAGTGACTTCATCAGCGAACATCCCACCCTGGGTGCGATCTACGACAAGATCGGTATGTTCAGCGTCTATAGCTCGCCTTGGTTTTCAGCGATCTATCTCTTGCTGTTCGTCTCCCTGATCGGCTGCATCATTCCGCGCGTTGGGGTGTACGCCAAGGCCCTGCGTGCCCGCCCGCCGAAGACACCGCGCAATCTGGTCCGGCTGCCCGCGTACGCGCAAGCCGACATCTCAGTTGACGATCATGACATTCTGGATCGTGCTGCGGTCGCGCTGCGCCGACAGCACTATCTGGTGGATGTCCACAGCGACAGTGTTGCGGCAGAGCGCGGCTACCTACGCGAGGCCGGCAATCTGGTGTTCCACATCAGCTTGGTTTTCGTGCTGATCGGGGTAGCGATCGGTGCCCTCTTCGGTTTCCGTGGCACCAGCGTGGTAATCGCTGGCCAGGGCTTCTCCAACAACCTCACGCAATACGACGACTTCACAGCCGGTGCCCGGTTCAATGAGGCGGACTTGGCACCGTTCAGCGTGGCAGTCAAGGACTTTGAGGTCAGGTTCGAGACCGGGCCTGTGCAGCGAGGTGCGGCTCGCCTATTCCGGGCGAACGTCGAGGTGACCGAGAGGCCCGGGGCAGCCCCACGCCAAGAGGTTCTCGAGGTGAACAAGCCGCTGCGTATCGGCGGCACCACGGTGCATCTCATAGGCCACGGCTACGCCCCCAAGGTGACTGTCAAAGATGCCGATGGCAATGTCGCCTTCTCCGGTCCAGTCGTGATGCTGCCGCAGGACAGCAATTTCACCTCCCTGGGCACAATCAAGGCTCCAGACGCGCGCCCCGAGCGCCTGGCTTTTGAGGCCTTGTTCCTTCCAACGGCTGTCCTCAACGACCAGGGACCGCACTCGATCTTCCCCGACGCCCTGAATCCAGCGCTGTTCGCGAACGTCTGGTACGGACCTCCCAAAGTGGAGACCGGGAAGCCGGAGAACGTCTACTCCCTTGACGCCACCGGCCTCACGCAGCTCATGCAGAGTGACGGCCAGCCAGTACGAATCGCTCTCAAGGTCGGCGACGGAGTCAACCTGCCCGACGGTAAGGGATCAATCCAATTCGATGGCTGGGTGCGCTGGGTCAAGCTGCAGATTGGAGATACACCGGGTGTACCGATCTCCCTTGCTGCACTGGGATTCGCCGTCGCCGGCTTGTGCCTGTCGCTGTTCGTACGTCCGCGCCGGCTATGGATTCGGGTTCGAGACGGCGAGGCAGGTCATAGGGTGTTGGAAGTCGGCGGTCTGGACCGTGCTGACGCCCGAGCCGGCCTGACCGATGATGTGGCCGAGCTGGCCGCAGAGTTGTCTCGCAGACCAGAGGATGTGAGCGCGACGTGAGGTATGAGTACTACTCCAACCTCGCCCTGGTGAGTTCCGTAGTCGTCTACGCGCTCGCCATGTTCGCGCACGCGGCGGAGTGGGCAGCGGCGCGTCGGGTCAGCGTGGCGGAGAAAGGTGAGCCGGAGCTGGTCAATGTTCGGGCCAGCGAGCGTACCGAGATGCGCCCGGAGCCCGTCGAAGGGAGCGAGCGTATTGACCTACGCCCCGAGCCTGGCGATCATCCCGACTCCGGTGACTCTCCCGCCTCCAGTCCTCGGGTCGAGCAATTCGGCAGGATGGGCGTTGCACTCACCATCATCGGCTTCCTACTGAGCATTGCCGGAGTCCTGCTGCGAGCGCTGGCCGCGCACCGGGCGCCGTGGGGCAACATGTTCGAGTTCACGATCACGGCGATGGTCTTGATCGTCGGCGCGTACCTGATCCTGCTCTGGCGTACCGGAATCCGCTGGCTCGGATTGCCGGTAACCCTGCTCGCCGCGGTTGGAAACGGCCTGGCAGTGACCGTGTTCTACGTCGCCGTGGCACCGCTCGTCCCCGCACTGCATTCGGTCTGGTTCTTGATCCACATTGTGGC
>DATCXA010000091.1:0-11677 GCA_036566085.1 Propionibacteriaceae bacterium | reverse complement strand
GGTGCCGGCCGGTCTGACTCGGAGCTCGCCTGCCGCCTTCGGGCTGGCTCAAAGTAGGTTCTGTCGAGTTGGCCGGTGCCACGTTCGTGGACTGACTCAACAGAGGACTGATCGTCTCAAAGTCGGCGTGTCGTCCACGGGTTCCTTGACAGAGTGCGGTGAAAGGGAGTTCAGCGTGGTCATCATCGGGGTGGATCCGCACAAGCGGGTTCATGTGGCGAGTGTGGTCGAGCCGGCGACGAATCGTCAGGTCGCGGCGTTGCAGATTGAGGCGTCGTTGGCCGGTTACCGCCGGTTGTTGAGGTGGGCCGAGAAGTTTGGCGAGCGGAGCTGGGCGGTAGAAAACACTCGGGGCTTGGGGTGCCATCTGGCGCAGTGGCTGCTGGCCCGCGGCGAGGCGGTTGAGGACGTACCCTGCACCGCGACGGCGCGGGTGAGGGAATTGTCCCGCGGGCGGCGTAAGAACGATGTGATCGATGCCGCCGCGGCGGCCAGCGTCGCCGCGCTCCACGGCGACGCCACCCCGGTGCTAGCCGAAGACATCACCACCGTGCTCGGCTTGCTCGATGAGCGGCGCAGCAATGTCTCGACGCAGCGGACGCGGCTGATCAACCAGTTGCACGCGGTGTTTAGAGATGTGTTGCCTGGTGGGGCTCCGACGGGCCTTACCGCCGCGATCGCCTCTGCGCTGCTGGCCGGTATCCGGCCGGTGGGGCCGGTCGAGGTGGCCCGCAAGCAACTCGCGCGTGACCTGGTGGTAGAGATCCGCGACGCAGACGCGCGGCTGAAGCTGCTGACCACTCAGATAGCCCAAACGGTCGCGGCGACCGGCAGCCGCTTGATGGAGGTTGACGGTGTCGGCCCGGTCGTCTCTGGCAGGCTGCTGGCACGCACCCGCCGGATGAGCCGATTCCCCACCGCATCCGCCTTTGCCAGCTATGCCGGCGTCGCGCCGGTCGAGGTGTCCAGCGCAGAACGCCCCCGGCACCGCCTCTCCCGCGGCGGCGACCGGCAACTCAACCTTGCTTTGCACATTGTCGCGGTGAACCAGATACGCATGCCCGGCAGTGCCGGACGCGCCTACTACAACACCAAGATCGCGACCGGTAAAACCGGGAAGGAGGCCAGACGCTGCCTGAAACGCCGCCTGGCCGACCATATTTGGCGGCTCATGATCAAAGACGAACAACACCGCGCAGCGGGCCCGGGAGGACACCTGGGGGCGACTCTGCAATCCAGCGCGGCCGGCTCAACCCCTACCACCAGCTCTTCGGATAAGTCACTTCCCGAACCCGCCACCCCCGACCCTACGACCAGCCAAACAGCGGCTTGACAAACACAGAGGAACCTACTTCGTCCTCGCTCGCAGACGGAAAAGCGTGGCTGCTCACTCGCCCTCCCCACGGCGGGAGCGCGATCCGGTGCGCCATCACCCAACACCTGTGAGGCTTCAGTTCCCAGTGGGTGTTGGCTCCTCCTGGCGGGAGCGGTCGAAGAGTCGGCCCAAGGTCACTGCGAGACGGAGCGCGTACGCGTCGCGTGGGTCGGTCGGGCTGTAGCCCGTGACTTCATGGATCCGCCGCAGCCGATACCGGACGGTATTGGCGTGAACGAACAAAGCACGTGCGGCCGCCTCCACCGAGAGACCTTGATCCAGAAAGGTCACGAGGGTCTCCAGCAAACCCCCACCGGCGGCCTGCAGGGGCCGATATATGTCGTTTGCCAGCGCTCGGCGGGCATGACCGTCACCAGACAGTGCCCTTTCTGGCAGCAGGTCCTGAGACGTCACCGGCCTCGGCGCTTCCGGCCAGCCGGCTGCAGCGCGGTACCCCGAAATTGCCTCCCGGGTACTCGTCGCCGCATCCATCAAATGCTCAACCGGCGGTCCCACGATGACCGCTCCTGGACCAAAGAGGGTCACGAACCTGGTCACGATGTCCACTGCTTGATCAGCGGCGTTGATCGCTGCGCCACCCAGTACAACGACCATCCTGTCGCCCTGCACCGCCCCCAACATGTCGGCTCCCGCAATCGCGGCAGTATGCCTAATCGCTTCCAGGGCCTGAGCGGGTTCCATTTCAGGAGCCGGGCCGACGACGACAACCACGCCGGCCGTCGAGTGCCAACCTAGTGTTGAGGCGCGTGACAGCACCGTCTCGTCGGTCTCCCCGCGCAGCACGGCGTCCACGACCAATGCCTCGAGTCGCTCGTCCCAAGCTCCTCGAAGCTCCGCCGCCCGCGCATAGATCTCAGCCGCCGAAAAGGCAACCGCTCGGCTGTACTGGTCGATCGCCGCATGCAGAATCGGCCGGTCGCCTCTTGGCATCAACTCATCGATCTGGTTCTCGACCACTTCGATGGTCGTCCGTACCAACTCCACTGTCTGGTAGAGGGAAATCTTGCGTGCCAGCTCACGCGGAGCTGAGCCGAAGACCTCTGATGTCGCCGGCACCTCCGGGCCAGGAGCGGCGAACCATTTCACGAAACCGTCAATGCCAGCCTGGGCCACCAGCGTGATCCATGAGCGATGCTCAGCATCGAGCCTCCGAAACCAGTGATGCCGATCCTCCATCTCCGCAATGGTGGCGGTAGTCATCTTGTCGGTGACACCAGCGAGGCGCTTCGCGATCGTGGCTCGAGCCTTGGCCGATGGCAGCAGAGATCTATTGATCCCTCGAGTGCTCGCGGCCATAGGCTTGACTGTAATGCTCAGCTATTAGCGTCAAGGTGCGCTATAGCAAGCTGAAGCCTGACAAGTCGGTGGCGGATCGGAGGCCGGCGAACACATGAGTGATCTTGATACGCGGCCGCAGGAGTACCTGTCTGCCGGACGCCTCGGGAGCGGACCCGAGGAGCTGTTGCTCAGTGCCCGCCGGGTCCCTCTCGGCCGAACGACCGAGGTAGCACGCGCCTTACCAGATAGACAGATCCGCATGATCGGCGCCTGGTGTTTCCTTGATCATTACGGCCCCGAGGATGTCGGTGGCTCGGCCGGTATGCAGGTCTGGGCTCATCCGCACACCGGCCTACAGACGGTCAGCTGGCTACTCGATGGCGAAATCGAGCATCGTGACAGCCTCGGCTCGCGAGCGATGGTACGACCGGGCGAGCTCAACATCATGACGGCTGGCCACGGCATTGTGCACAGTGAGATCTCCCTGCCAGATAAGCCGCCGATGCTGCATGGCGTGCAACTGTGGGTGGCGCTTCCCGATGCCGTGCGGAATCGTGAACCGATATTCGACAGCTATACCGATCTGCCAGACCTGATCCGGGCAGGTGTCATCGGCAAGGTGTTGATCGGCGAAGTGGATGGAACCAGGTCACCGGCACTGGGGTACTCACCGCTTTGTGGCGCAGAGTTGAGACTTGATCCGGACGCGGATGTGTCGCTTTCCCTCGATGAGGGCTTCGAATACGGCATTTTCACTGTTGCCGGCGCGGTCATCGCCGAATCGACCACGGTCGGAGTTGATCAGCTGCTCTACTTGGGCGACAGTCGGCGCAGCCTCCATCTGCGAAGCCTGTCCGGCGGCCAGGTGATCATCCTCGGCGGCCAGCCCTTCGCCGAGGACATCGTGATGTGGTGGAACTTCATCGGACGCAGCCATGCCGAAATCGTCGGATTCCGATCGGCCTGGGAGGAGCGCGAAGCGCGATTTCCGCCTATCGTTAGCCGCTCGGAGAAAGCGATGGAGGCGCCGCCCATGCCGACGGTCCAGCTCAAGCCGCGTCCGCGGAGGAGCCGCGCGGAGTGAACCCCGTCGAAGCCTTGCGGGAGATTGGATTCCTGCTGGAACGCTCGCGTGCCGACACCTATCGGGTACGTGCCTATCGCGGGGCCGCGGAAGGAATTTCCAAGCTCAGTGAAGACGAACGTCGAGAGCATCAGGCGCAGGGCACCTGGGCGAAGGTCACTGGCGTTGGGCCCAAAACCGCAACCGTCATCACTCAGGCAATGAACGGCCAGGTGCCCGACTATCTGCAGAAGCTGCGTGAGGAAAAGCAGCCCCTTGTCGAGGGTGGGTTGGAGTTGCGCGCTGCGATCAAAGGTGATCTTCACTGCCACTCCTCATGGTCCGACGGCGGCAGTCCGCTCGAGGAAATGATGATCACTGCACGGGCGCTCGGTCACCAGTACTGCGCTATCACCGATCACTCGCCGCGGCTTCAGGTGGCGCGTGGGTTGAGTGCTGATCGATTGCGGGAGCAAATGAAGGTCGTCGCCGACCTGAATCAGGCAATGGCGCCGTTTCGCTGCCTGCCGGGCATCGAGGTCGACATCCTCGAGGACGGTGGGCTTGACCAGGAAGATGCGCTGTTGGCTGAACTGGACGTGGTCGTATCGAGCGTTCACTCCAAGCTGCGCTCTGATTCGGAGACCATGACGCACCGCATGGTCGGCGGTATAGCCAACCCGCGCACGAACATCTTGGGTCACTGCACAGGTCGTCTTATCGAGGGTGAACGTGGAATCCGTCCGGAGTCGGTTTTCGATGCCGAGGTGGTTTTCGAGGCTTGTCGTACATTCAACGTGGCCGTGGAGATCAACTCACGTCCGGAGCGCCGGGACCCGCCCACCAGGCTGCTCAAGATGGCCGTGGACATGGGATGTCTGTTCTCTCTTGACACGGACGCTCACGCGCCCGGACAGCTCGAATTTCAGATCTACGGTTGCCAACGAGCCCAGGATCTCGGCTTAGATCCTGCCCGGGTGATCAATACCTGGCCAGTCGATGAACTGCTCGACTGGTGCGCGAAAGCCTGATCGAAGGTAGGGACCGGTGGATGAGAAAGGGCAGCTCCATGAGCCTGGCGAGCCGGCCGCCGTGCCGATCTTCTTCCTCTCCGACAGCACCGGTATCACGGCCGAGACGATGGGGAACGCTCTGCTGATCCAGTTCCCGAACCTCCGGTTCGAGCGTCGTCTCATACCCTTCATCTCCACCGTGGAAGAGGCTCGCCGGGTAGTAGCGGTCTTGGATGCCGCTGCCGCGGGACCGGTGACTCCCTTGGCCTTCTCGACAACCGCCGTTGAAGAGGTTCGTCAGGAGCTGCTGCGTACCAAGTGCCCACTGATCGACTTCTTCGATTTGCACATGGAGCGTGTCGAGTCGATCTTGGGCGCCAAAGGCGTACGCGCGGCGGCCCGGTTGCACGGAATGGGGGACGTCAAGCGTTACAACGCGCGAATGGCAGCCGTCGAGTACGCGATCGAACACGATGACGGCCAGAGCATGCGAGCGCTGAACAAGGCAGATGTGATCTTGGTTGCCCCGTCACGCTGCGGCAAGACACCAACGACGATGTACCTAGCCCTGCAGCACGGCATCTTCGTCGCCAACTATCCGCTGGTCGAGGAGGACTTCGAGATTGCCGAGCTGCCGCGCCCGGTACGCGAACTGCGTGACCGCTGCTTCGGCATGACGACGACGCCGGCGCGGCTCAGCCAAGTCAGACACGAGAGACGGCCCAACTCCCGCTATGCCTCGCTTGAGCAGTGCACCTATGAGCTGCGCCAGGCGGAGGCTATGTACCGCAACCATCGACTTCCCGTGATCAACTCCTCGACCAAGTCGGTGGAGGAGATGTCTACCGTGATCTTGCAGACTCTGAACCACACGTCGTAACGCGTACGGGCATGACCGAGATGATCAGACTTGGCGGTGAGCGCCAGGCAACGTCCTGATCGGGTTAGGGTCGGCGGGTGGATGACATGAGCCTGGCCGCCGACCTAGTCCGCGAGGCGGGAACCCTGGCCAGCGAGATGCTCAGCGCGGGTTTGGAGACTCGCTACAAGACCTCGCTCTCAGATGTCGTGTCAGCGGCGGATCAGGCAGGTGAGGAACGGATCACCGCCAGGCTTGCAGAGAGCCGGCCCGACGACGGATTGATCGGTGAAGAAGGTGCTCGCAAACCAGGGAACGGCCGAACCTGGTATGTCGACCCGGTCGACGGCACCTACAACTTCCTCTCCGGAATTCCGTACTGGTGTTCCGCCATTGGCCTCGTCGACACCGATGGACCACTGTTGGGAGCGGTGTATTACCCGGCCGTCGATCAGCTTTGGCTGGGTGGGCGGGAGGTTCCCACCACACTGAACGGCAAACAGGTGCCGGCACTGCTGAGCCAAGGTCTGTCAGAGATCTCGGTGGCCACCTACTTCCACCCGCGGCACCTGCCGGATCTGCAACGTCTCACCGCGTGGCAGTCCGCGGTCGCCTCGGCCGCGACGCTGCGGATCCTGGGATCGGCCTCCATCGATCTGGCTGGCGTGGCGAGCAGTCGGCTCGGTGTTTTCCTGCAAGCCAATCTGAACGGCTGGGACTGGTATCCCGGTGCGGCACTTGTTCTGGGCGCTGGCGGCGTCGCCGACGAATTCCTTGTAGGGGCCAATCGCTGGCACATTGCCGGCAACGCGCAAGCCGTCGAAGAGGTCAAGATCGCGCTGCAGAGAATTTCCTAGCTCGCGGGAAGCCCTTCACGCGTTGGCGCCCTCTTGGGTAATTCCGGCGGCGGCGGTGGGGTCAGCGAGCTGGTAGCGATCGAAGGCCTCGGCAGCCGCTCCGGAATCATACCGTCCATCGCGGGCCAAGCTTTGGAGCGTGGCAACCACGATCGACTCAGCATCGACCAGAAAGTAGCGACGGGCCGCTGCCCTGGTATCGGCGAAGCCAAAGCCGTCGGTACCAAGTGAACACCAGGTGTGACGTACCCAAGGCGCGATCTGATCTTGGACCGCGCGCATGTAGTCACTGGCCGCGATCACCGGGCCCGGTGCGCCATCAAGGGCGGACGTGACATAGGGCGACCGCCGCTCCTCCCGCGGATGCGTAAGGTTCCATTTCTCCACATCGACCGCGTCGCGCCGCAACTCATTCCACGAGGTAACCGACCAGACATCCGCGGCGACGCCCCACTCATCGGCCAGCATCCGCTGCGCCTTGAGGCCCGCGGGCATGGCTACGCCGGAGACCAGGATCTGAGCCCGAGGATGATCACCTTCAAGTGCGGACGGGGCAAAGCGGTACATCCCACGCAGCAACGCCTCTACGTCAAGGTTGTCGGGAGGTCCCGGCTGAGATACCGGCTCGTTGTAGACCGTCAGGTAGTAGATCAGGTCCTCACCGTCGGGGTGGTCGGGATCGTCGTGCCCGTACATGCGTCGCAAGCCGTCCTTGACGATGTGCGCGATCTCGAAGCCGAAGGCCGGATCGTAGTGGACGACCGCCGGGTTGCTGCTAGCAAGCAGCGGTGAATGACCGTCGGCGTGCTGCAACCCTTCACCGGTAAGCGTCGTACGGCCGGCAGTCGCACCGATCAAGAATCCGCGAGCCAGCTGGTCTGCCGCCGCCCAGATCCAGTCGCCACTTCGCTGGAATCCGAACATCGAGTAGAAGATGTAGAACGGAATCATCGGCTCACCGTGCATCGCGTACGCCGAGCCGGCCGCAGTCACCGATCCCATGGCGCCGATCTCGGAGATGCCCTCGTGCAGCAGCTGGCCTTTCTCCGATTCCTTGTAAGACAGTAAGAGCTTGCGGTCGACCGACTCATATGTCTGGCCGTGCGGGTTGTAAATCTTGGCCGTTGGGAACATCGAGTCCATTCCGAAGGTCCGGAACTCATCTGGTGCAATCGGCACGATGCGATGCCCGATCTCCTTATCTCGCATCAAATCGCGAAGCAGCCGCACAAAGGCCTGGGTAGTGGCCACCTTCGTCTTCTCTCCGGCCGGCTCCATCAGCGGCGCATAGACCTCGTCGCCTGGCAGCTTGATGACCGTCGGCCGTACCCGGCGCTCGGGAAGATAGCCCTTCAATGCGCGCCGTCGCTCCTGGAGGTATCTGATCTCATCTGAGTCGTTGCCCGGGTGGTAGTACGGCGGGTTGTAGGCGTCCTCGAGCGCGCTGTCGGGTATCTCCATGTAAAGCCGGTCACGGAAGGCCTTGAGGTCTTTGGTGGTCAGCTTCTTCATCTGATGGGTGGCGTTCCTACCCTCAAGGGCGTCGATGGTCCACCCCTTGACCGTTTGCGCCAAGATCACTGTCGGCTGGCCGACGTGCTCAGTCGCTGCCTTGAAGGCCGCGTACACCTTGCGGTAATCGTGCCCGCCACGAGACAGCCGCTTGATCTGGTCATCGGTCATTCCAGAGACCATCTTTTGCAGCCGGGGATCGGAGAAGAAGTTGTTGCGAATGTACGCGCCGTCCTCCACCAGATAGGTCTGGAACTGGCCATCCGGCGTGGTGTTCATCTTGTTCACCAAGGCACCGTCTGCATCGGCGGCAAACAATGGATCCCAGTCCCGGCCCCAGAGCACCTTGATCACGTGCCAGCCGGCGCCGAGGAAGATCGACTCGAGCTCCTGGATGATCTTGCCGTTGCCCCGAACCGGACCGTCAAGCTGCTGCAGGTTGCAGTTGATCACCCAAGTGAGGTTGTCGAGCTCCTCCCGAGCTGGCAGCCCGATCGCGCCCAGCGCCTCCGGCTCGCCCATTTCTCCATCGCCGAGGAATCCCCAAACGCGTTGTTGCGAGGTGTCTTTGATGCCGCGGTTGAGTAGGTAACGGTTGAACCGCGCCTGGTAGATCGAGTTGATGGCGCCGATGCCCATCGAGACTGTCGGGAACTCCCAGAAGTGAGGCATCAGCCGGGGGTGTGGATAGGAGGAAAGTCCCTTGCCGGGTCCATGCGAAACCTCTTGCCGGAAGGCGTCGAGGTGTTCGGTCGTCAACCGACCTTCCAGGTACGCGCGGGCGTATATGCCTGGAGATGCGTGCCCCTGGATATAGACATGATCGCCGCCGCCGGGATGCTCTTTGCCACGAAAGAAGTGGTTGAAGCCGACCTCATACAAGCTGGCCGCGCTCTGATAGGTCGCGATGTGGCCGCCGACCTCCAGACCCTTGCGGTTTGCCTTGCTGACCATGATCGCCGCATTCCAGCGGATGAAAGCGCGAATCCGTCGCTCGACGTGTTCGTCGCCTGGGAACCAAGGCTCTGATTCCGGCGGAATCGTGTTGATGTAATCGCTACTGCGCAGGGCTGGCAGGCCGACGTGACGCGCGCGCGCCTCCTCCAGCAGCTTGAGCATGACGAACCGGGCACGATTTCTTCCCTTGTCCCTGATGAGGCCGTCGAGCGACTCCAGCCAGTCGGCAGTCTCTTCGGGATCGATGTCGGGAAGTTGGCTGGGCAAGCCGTGAGCAGTGATGGCCGGATGTCCGGGCGTAGCCATGGCAGCTCCTTAGGTCTATCCAACTCCGGACCGGGGCTGGAGGTGCAGGCCGCACTTTGTTGCGCATCCATCCTGTCACCTCCGGAAGATCAACCTCGGTTCGCGGGAACCTGCTCTTTGCACTGCAACGCTCGGCGTCACAGGCGATAGCGCTTGTGAATCGGCTGCCCGCGGCGCGCCCACCGCCTGACACGGGGTTACGCCAAGAGCATGCCTCTGGCAGGCTGTGCCAAGGAGGTTCACCCGGACTGAACTCGTTTGCTTCGGCGCCAGCCGGAGCTGTCGAAAGGAGGCGGCACGCCGAGATGAGCGGGGCCCTCTATCGCCGTGATCGGACGGCTACGGCGCGCCGCGGCTGCCAGGCCACGTGGTCGCTGTTTTGGAGGCATGGGTGACCTCCACAGCTGGTGCCGGGGGATCGAAGAGTTTGAGTGACAAGCTGGGTCTTTCGCGCGGCTTAGTCGTACAAGAACTTGGCTGGGACGAGGACGTCGACGACGACGTCCGGATGATGATCGAAGACGCGATCGACGGAGAGCTCATCGAAGAGGCGATGGAAGCCGTGGATCTGGTGCTGCTGTGGTGGCGCGATGAGGACGGCGACCTGGTGGATGGCCTCGTCGATGCGCTGACCGACCTCGCTGACAGCGGCTACATCTGGCTGATGACCCCGAAGGTCGGGCGGAGCGGCTATGTCGATGCCGCCGACGTTGCAGAGGCCGCGCTGACCGCGGGTTTGGCGCTGACCAATAGCGTTCAGGCATCGCCTGATTGGACAGCCACCAAGCTGGTACGGCCGAAAGGCGCGCGTCGGTGACGCTGGACCAAGAGGATGCATCGGGGCCGCGGGTCCAAGAGGACGCGTCGGGGATGCGGGGGCTCGGCCGGCCGGCTCCGAGCTTTACCGCTCGCAATCAGCATGGTGAGCCGATTACCAGTAGCAGTCTGCGTGGTGCGCCAGCGGTGATCATCTTCTATCCCTGGGCATTCTCCAGTATCTGCCACGATGAGCTGGCCGCCATTCGCGATGATCATGAAAGCTTTGTTGCCTTGGAGTGCCGGGTGTTGGCAATCTCATGCGATGCCATCTATACGCTGCGCGCGTACGCGGATATTGAGGCCATTCCGTTCGATCTGCTCAGTGATCATTGGCCGCACGGGGCGATCGCTCAAGCCTTTGGCGTATTCGATGAGGAGGCCGGTTGCGCACGGCGCGGCACCTTCGTACTGGATTCGACGGGCATGATCAAGTGGCAGCAGATTAATCAGATCGATGAACCGCGTGAGATCGCCGCCGTGCTAGCGGCAACTGCAAATCTATGATGGCCCCGTGCCACTGACAGGGGAGTACGAACCCAGTCCGCGAAAACAGACACGGGAACAGGTCGAGCGATATGAGGCCACCGATGGCCGCGAGGCCAACACGCTGGCCGGGACCAATTGGCCGGTTGTCATTTTCACAACCCGGGGTCGCCACAGCGGCAAGATCAGGAAGTTTGCGTTGATGCGGGTGGAGCATGACGGCAAGTACGCCATGGTGGCCTCCATGGGCGGAGCTCCGACACATCCGGAGTGGTATTTGAACGTCACGGCCGATCCTGCGGCGTTGATGGTGCAAGACGGCGTTGAGCGTTTCGACGCCACCGCCCGAGAACTGGAGGGCGAGGAACGGGAAATCTGGTGGCGGCGGGCCGTCGAGGCCTATCCGCCGTACGCGAAGTATCAAGAGAGGACCGAGCGACAGATTCCGGTGCTGTTAGTCGAGCGAGGCTAGCTCGTGCAGCGGGAGACCGGCGCTGGCAGATAAGTCGCAACAGGGCAGAATGACGTCCATGATCTCTGTTCAGCCGTTCGGCAGTACCGGTCACCAGAGCACACGCCTTCTGTTCGGGGCTGCCGCTCTCGGCAATGTCAGCCAGGATGAGGCTGATCAGACTATGGAGCTGATCCGAGAGCACGGAATCAACCACATCGACACAGCGGCGAGTTATGGCGAGGCGGAGCTGCGCCTTGGGCCGTGGATGGAGACTCACCGCGAGGAGTTCTTCCTGGCCACCAAGACCGGTGAACGTACCCGGGCCGAGGCATACAACGAGATCCAACGCTCATTGGAACGGCTGCGTACCGACCGGATCGATCTGATCCAGTTGCACAACCTGGTCGACGAGGACGAGTGGCGGACGGCCTTCTCGCCAGGCGGTGCCTTGGAGGGTGTAGTCGAGGCGAAGGACGATGGCCTCGTCCGCTTCATCGGGGTCACCGGTCACGGCGTGACAGTCGCTTCTCAGCACCTGCGGTCGTTGCAGGAGTACCCCTTTGACTCGGTGCTGCTGCCTTACAACTTCCCGATGTCGCACAACGAGAGCTATATCGCAGACTTCGAGCAGCTAGTCGCCCTCTGTGTCGAGCGCGGCGCCGCGATTCAGACGATCAAGT
>DATCXA010000059.1:0-2747 GCA_036566085.1 Propionibacteriaceae bacterium | reverse complement strand
CGGCTTCTGGAACGCGGCCACAGTCAGCGCCGAGCCGTCATGCTGATGTACGTCTGGTCGGCGCTGGTCTCCTTCGGTGTGATCATCTTGGGACTGGTCCAGACCGAGCGGCAATGGACCGTCGTCGCCATTGGTGCTGTCTTCGCTCTAGGTTTGATGGTCCTAACCCTTGGTCGGCCGGTGCGTGCAAGGCAGCAGGTCCGCCGCGGAGAATCGCTGGATTAGCCCCGACTTGTCAGAAACCATCAGTGCTATAGCGCTGCTCAGTTCTGACAAGTCGCAGTGCGCTTGTGTTAGCGTGCACGCACGCAGCCCTGCGATCCTGGTTCGCGCGACGCGAGCCGGCATGAATGTGATCACGAACGAGCTCCGAGACTGGCAAAGGGGACTGCTTAGCCATGACCGTCGACAGTCGCCCCGAACATGCGGCCACGCCTGCCGGTGGACCGAGCATTCACGTCATCCGGGCGCGCAAGCTACTTCTGGGTGGCGCGGTGGGTGGTGTGTCGGCGTCAGTGCTGTGCTTGATCGGCTTCGCCATCGGTTACGGCACAAGCGGTCTGATCTCTGCTGCTCTGGCGGCCGCTATGGTCTTGTTTTTTTACGGAGTTGGCCAGTACGTTATGGTCCTCTTCGCCGATGCCGGAGCCCGAACACTGCTCTTGGTCTCGATGTGCAGCTATACCGCGCGCGTGGTGATTCTCGGATTGGTGCTGGTGCTCTATAACGCCCACCACGAAGCATGGCCAACGTTGATTCCGATGGCGATCTTTGTGACCACGATCATCGTCGTTGCGGGCTGGCTGATTGTTGAGGTTTTTGTCTTTTCTCGGTTGCGAATCGGGGTCTATGACACCGAGTACCTGCCGCCGAGCAAAGGGGTATTGGAGCCGTGACCGTCGCCACAATCACTGCTAGCGTGTGTCGCACCATGAAGGAACAGCCCAAGGCGTCCTACGACCAGCCGAAATCGCAAGGAGGCGAGAAATCAGACGGCATGGACATGGGGCTACGAGTGCTCTCCTACCTGATCTCCGGCGTCTTGATCTATGGACTGCTGGGATGGCTTGGCGACTACTACTTCGGCACCAGGTTTTTGCTTCCAATCGGCATCGTTGCAGGCGCCGCCTTCGGGTGCTATGTGATCATCCGGCGCTTTGGTCAAGTCGATGACGCGCAGCTTACGGCCAACGCTAAGGATCGCAGCAACCAAGCAACGGTAACCGGGCACATGCGTGAGGCGGAGATGGGGGAACGGTGAGCGGTTTCTTGTCGGGCCTGGTGCCGCTGGAGACGGGCGGCTTTGAGGCTCCCGGTGTCCATAGCTTCGACTTCCCGCCGATCTTTGAGAGCGTTCCCTGGCTCGACAAGTACATGTTCCAGGCCATCCTGTCGGTGATCTTGATCCTGGCGTTCTGGTTGATCATGGCTCGCAAGAATGCCATGGTGCCCAGCAAGGGCCAGTACATCGGTGAGACGGCATACTTCTTCGTTCGCAACACAATCGCTCGGGACATGATCGGGCATGACTTCCGCAGGTACCTGCCACTGCTAATCGCCCTGTTTTCCTTTGTGTTGGTCAATAATCTCTTTGGAATCTTCCCATTTCTGTTGCTCCCCACTCCTTCGCACGTGGGTTGGCCGTACGGCCTGGCGATCATGGTGTGGGTGATCTACAACGGTGTCGGGATTGCCAAGCACGGCTTCTTCGGATACCTCAAGCACACGTCGCTGCCGTCCGGCGTGCCAGCGTTCATGTGGCCGCTGATAATTCCGTTGGAGTTCGTGTCCAACATCATCGTTCGCCCGGTCACCCTCTCCTTGCGACTCTTCGCCAACATGTTCGCCGGCCACCTCCTCGTGCTGGTCTTCGTGCTGGGCGGGGAGTACTTGCTGTTGCACTCCGCGTCGATCATCAATAAGACCGCGGGTGTGGTGGCCCTGATCTTCAGCATGGCGATCTTCGGTCTGGAGATCTTCGTTCAATCCCTACAAGCTTTTATCTTCACCGTCCTCACTGCCCAGTACATCTCCTCGGCTGCAGCCGAGGAGCACTGACAAGCCTCGGTTTCGGCAGGTCCGCGAAACCCCGTCAAAGAAAGAAGTCCCAATGACTCCACTGGAACTAACCGGATCCCTCGGTATCGTCGGTTACGGCCTCGGTGCTATCGGCCCCGGTATTGGCGTCGGTTTGATCTTCGCCTCGGTCATCCAGGGCACGGCGCGACAACCCGAAGCACGCGGCGCGATGATGGGCACGGCCTGGATCGGATTCGCGGTGACAGAGGCGCTGGCGATTATCGGCATCGCTCTCGCCTTCGTCTTCGGCTAAGCGGGTGGTCTGGATGACGACGCTGCTGCTGATACCGCTCCAAGAGGAAAATCCGCTACTCCCGAATTGGGCGGAGGTGATCGCCGCGATCGTATTCGCACTGTTGTTGACATTCATCATCGCCAGGTTCGTGGTGCCGCGATTCGAGGCCACCTACGCCGAACGGACTGCCGCCATCCAGGGTGGCCTAGAGAAGGCGGAAAAGGCTCAGGAAGCTGCCGAGGCGGCATTGCGGCAGTACAACGAGCAGCTGGCCGATGCACGCTCCGAGGCAGCCAGGATCCGTGAGGAAGCCAAGAGCGAAGGTACCCAGATCCTTGCCGATCTTCGCGGCCAGGCGCAGGCCGAGGTCGCCAGAATCAGGGCTCAGGGACAGGCGCAGCTCGAGGCTGAGCGAGCCACGGTCATGGCCCAG
>DATCXA010000057.1:0-6723 GCA_036566085.1 Propionibacteriaceae bacterium | reverse complement strand
CGACACAAAACTTCGGTCATTCACACCTCCGGCACAGGCCCTCACAGACCAGCCACAGCGCCCGACGTGCCGGCGCCGCGAGTCAGCTGGAGCAGAGCAGAATGAGCCCGTGGCCGCAATCGAGGTGCGAGAGGGAACCTTCACCGGCGGGCTGCCATATCTCGTTGTGGGTTCGGGCGAGCCGCTGGTCTACTTATGCGGCTTTACCTTGGATCACCGAAATCCACGGCAGGGCTTCGAACGAACCCTCACCTTGCGGACGCTGACACCACTGGCTAGGGCCGGCTTCCAGGTCTACTTCACCAACCGCTGGCCGGATATGGCTCCCGGTACGACATTCGCCGAGATTGCCGAGCGGCATGCTGGGGCGATTCGCTATCACTTCGGCAAACCGGTCGACGTGCTAGGTGCGAGTACGGGCGGATCACTGGCGCTTCAGCTAATTGCCGACAGACCGGACGTGGTGCGCAAGGCGGTAGTTGCCTGTGCTGCGTATACCCTCGGCCCCCTTGCCAAGGAGATGCAACTAAAGCTTCTGCATGCAATTTCCGAGACCGGTCGCTATCCCACCCAGGGCGTTTTGGACGGGTTAGCGGCGAAGCTCCGATCGCGCTGGCTCCGTACGTTGCTTACGCCAGTCGCGTATCTGGCGGCCAAGCGAATCACGATTGAGAATCCGGCCGACGCAATTGCCATGATCCGAGCAGAGGACGCCTTTGATGTTCGGGATCGACTCGACGACATTCCGACGGAGACGCTTGTGATCTGCGGTGCCCAAGATCCCTTCTGGACACTTGAGATGTTTGCTGAGACGGCGTGCCGGTTGCCGCGCGGGAGGCTGATTATGTATCGAGACCGTGGGCACGCGCTTATCACTGCCCCAGAGTTCTTCAGCGACGTTACGGCATTTCTTCGCGCGTCGTAACCTAGCCCGATGGCAAAGGTCGACTCGGTCAATCTGGGCCGTCCAAGACCCAATCCGCACAAGGAAGTCGGGTGGACGGGGATCGGCAAGCAGCCCACCGATGGGCCAGTCGAGGTACGCTCGCCCGGGCCCAAGAGCACCGGCCGGGGTAGTGGGCTGGTTGGAGATTTCATCGGTGACGGCAAACATCACGGCGGTGATGATCAAGCGGTCTATGCCTTCCAGCGTGAGGATCTGGACGAATGGGAGCGTCGGCTGCGCCGGGAACTGCCGAATGGGTTTTTCGGGGAGAATCTCACCACCATTGGCCTAGATATCAACAACGCCCGAATCGGCGAACGTTGGCGAATTGGCGACGAGGTCGTTCTCCAGGTGACGGCGCCACGCATCCCCTGTGCGACTTTTCGAGGCTGGATGGGCGAAAAGGGCTGGGCGAAGATCTTTACCGCGGCCGGTCGACCTGGCGCATACCTCAAAGTGATTACCCCCGGTGCAATCCGGGCCGGCGATCCCATTGAGGTGATCAACCGGCCCGAGCACGACGTCACAGTCACGCTGTTGTTCAAGGCGACCACTACCGAGCGCGAGCTGCTACCCCGGCTCCTTGCTGCCGAGGCCTACCTCGATCAGAAGACGATTGAAATGGCGCGCCAACGCAAGATCTTCCTCCTGGACTGAGTTGATTGCTCCGCTCGCCTTCGCTCGCTCCGCGCGGAATAAAACCGGTCCCTGTCACGCTGGACTAGGCGTCGCATCGTTGTGTCCGGTGTTTTGACCCCGGCATAGTCAGCGGATAGCCTTGATCCTTGTGTTCGGGCTTGCCCGACTCTTGTGCGTGCTCGAATGTCAAAGAAGGTCTTGGCACTTGCGGTGACCGCACGCCTGGCCTGCCGGGATTCCGAGCCGGTCGCAACGATCAATTCCACAGAAAGAGATACCAACGCGGTGCCCACAATTCAGCAGCTGGTCCGGAAGGGCCGAGAGGACAAGGTCAGCAAGACCAAGACGCCTGCGCTCAAGGGTTCGCCTCAGCGTCGTGGCGTGTGCACTCGGGTGTACACCACCACGCCGAAGAAGCCCAACTCAGCGCTGCGAAAGGTCGCGCGCGTCCGGCTGTCATCTGGAGTGGAGGTCACCGCATATATCCCCGGTGTCGGCCACAACTTGCAGGAGCACTCCATGGTGTTGGTACGCGGCGGTCGCGTCAAGGATCTGCCGGGCGTTCGCTACAAGATCATTCGTGGCTCACTGGACACCCAGGGTGTGAAGAACCGCAAGCAGGCTCGCAGCCGCTACGGCGCGAAGAAGGAGAAGTAATGCCTCGCAAGGGTCCCGCCCCGAAGCGCCCAGTGATTGCCGACCCTGTGTACGGGTCGCCGCTGGTGAGCCAGTTGGTTAGCAAGATCTTGTGGAACGGCAAGAAGACCGTTGCGCAAGGCATTGTCTACACCGCCATGGAGGGCACGCGGACCAAGACTGGCGTAGATCCGGTTCAGACTCTGAAGCGTGCGTTGGACAACGTCCGGCCCTCGCTCGAGGTCAAGAGCCGCCGCGTCGGTGGCGCGACGTACCAGGTCCCGGTCGAGGTCAAGCCGGCCCGCGCCACCACGTTGGCTATGCGCTGGCTGGTGAGCTTCGCCCGGCAGCGCCGCGAGAAGACCATGGCCGAGCGGCTGATGAACGAAATCCTCGATGCCTCGAACGGGCTCGGTGCCGCGGTGAAGCGCCGCGAGGACACCCACAAGATGGCTGAGGCGAATAAGGCCTTTGCCCACTACCGCTGGTAACTGACGAACTTGTCAGAACCAGCTTGACCTACCTAGCTAACTCAGTTCTGACAACTCAGGAAGACCCATATGGCTGTCGACATTAAGACTGACCTGTCCAAGGTCCGCAATATCGGGATCATGGCCCACATTGACGCGGGCAAGACCACGACGACCGAACGCATCCTCTTTTACACCGGAATCAACTACAAGATCGGTGAAGTGCACGAGGGCGCGGCCACCATGGACTGGATGGAGCAAGAGCAGGAGCGGGGGATCACCATTACCCCCGCCGCTACGACGTGCCATTGGAAAGATCATCAGATCAACATCATCGACACTCCTGGGCACGTCGACTTCACCATTGAGGTGGAACGTTCGCTACGTGTGCTTGACGGAGCTGTTGCTGTCTTCGACGGCGTGGCCGGCGTAGAGCCTCAAAGCCAGACGGTATGGCGGCAGGCCGACCGCTACCGCGTGCCACGGATCTGTTTTGTGAACAAGCTGGACCGTACTGGTGCCAGCTTCGAGCATTGCGTTGAGACCATCAAGGAACGGCTGAATGCGATCCCTGCTGTGGTCCAACTGCCCATCGGCTCGGAGGCCAACTTCATCGGGGTCATCGACCTGATCAACATGCGCGCTCTCACGTGGCGCGGTGAGACCAGGATCGGTGAGGACTACACCGTCGAGGAGATTCCTGCTGAACTGGTTGATCAGGCGCAGGCAGCTCGGCATGCCTTGATCGAGCTGGTCGCTGATCATGACGATCACATGATGGAGGCTTACCTGACCGATGAGGACTCGATCACTCCCGAGCTCCTCTCCGATTCCATCCGTCGTGCAGTGCTGGCCTCCGAGATCACCGCCGTACTTTGTGGCAGCGCCTTCAAGAACAAGGGTGTGCAGCCGCTGCTGGACGCTGTCATCGCATACTTGCCCTCCCCGCTCGACGTTCCCGCCATCATCGGGTTCAAGCCGGGCGACGAGTCGGTCAAGATCGAGCGGCATCCCGCCGACTCTGATCCATTCGCGGCGCTGGCGTACAAGATCGCTGCCGACCCGCATCTTGGTCGGTTGACCTACATCCGTCTCTACTCGGGCAAGCTCGAGGCGGGCTCGACGGTGCTCAATGCCACCAAGGGACGCAAGGAGCGGATCGGAAAGATCTATCAAATGCACGCCAACAAGCGGCAAGAGATTGCCTCAGTTGGTGCGGGCCAGATTGTTGCTGTGATGGGCCTCAAGGACACCACCACCGGTGAGACGTTGTGCGATATCAGCAATCCGGTGCAGTTGGAGTCGATGGACTTCCCAGCTCCGGTGATCGAGCAGGCCATCGAGCCGAAGACCAAGTCCGACCAGGAGAAGCTGGGCATGGCGATCCAGCGCCTGGCTGAAGAGGACCCGACGTTCCGGGTCCACACCGACGATGAGACCGGTCAAACGATCATTGCCGGGATGGGCGAGCTGCATCTGGAGATCTTGATCGATCGGATGAAGCGGGAGTTCCGAGTCGGGGCCAATATCGGCAAGCCGCAGGTGGCTTACCGGGAGACGCTGCGCCGGCCGGTGGAGAAGGTCGAGTACACCCACAAGAAGCAGTCGGGTGGCTCTGGCCAGTACGGCAAGGTGATCATCAATGTGGAGCCGCAGCCTGCTGGTTCGGGCTATGAGTTCGTCAATCAGATTACGGGTGGTCGCATTCCCAGGGAGTACATCCCGGCGGTGGATGAAGGCATTCAGGATGCCATGCAATTTGGTGTGCTCGCCGGCTACCCCGTTGATGATGTCAAGGTCACACTCGTCGACGGCGCTTATCACGATGTCGACTCCTCTGAGCTCGCTTTTCGGGTCGCTGGCTCGATGGTGTTCAAGGAGGCGGCTCGCCGTGCGGATCCCGCGCTACTGGAGCCGGTTATGGCGGTCGAAGTGACGACTCCGGAGACCTACCTCGGCACGGTCATCGGTGATCTCAACGCGCGGCGCGGTCACGTTCAGGCGATGAATGACTTGCATGGCAACAAGGTGATCGAGGCGCTCGTTCCGTTGTCTGAGATGTTCGGTTACGTCGGCGACCTACGGTCCAAGACCTCGGGTCAAGCGTCGTACTCGATGGAGTTCCACTCCTACGCGGAAACCCCGAAGAACATCGCCGAGGAGATCATTCAGAAGGCACGGGGTGAATGACTCAACGAGCGGAGCAAATTCGGACCCATTCCGTTTGACCTGAGCGGAATCGTCCACAAAACTTAGGCCGGGTCAAACCGGCCAGCTGACCAGTAAACCCAAGAACGAACGCCACGCGACCGGCGTGGCGTACACCCAGGAGGAGCCTCAGTGGCAAAGGCGAAGTTCGAGCGGACAAAGCCGCACGTCAACATCGGCACCATCGGACACATCGACCACGGAAAGACCACGCTGACCGCGGCGATCACCAAGGTGCTGCACGACAAGTTCCCGACACTCAACCAGGTGTCAGCGTTCGAGCAGATCGACAAGGCGCCGGAGGAGCGCCAGCGCGGTATCACGATCTCGATCGCCCATGTGGAGTACCAGACCGAGAAGCGGCACTACGCGCACGTGGACTGCCCCGGTCACGCTGACTACATCAAGAACATGATCACCGGCGCGGCGCAGATGGACGGCGCAATCCTTGTGGTCGCCGCCACCGACGGCCCGATGCCGCAGACCCGCGAGCACGTGCTGCTGGCCCGCCAGGTCGGCGTACCTGCGATCGTGGTTGCGCTGAACAAGTGCGACATGGTCGATGATGAGGAGATCCTGGAGCTGGTCGAGCTTGAGGTGCGTGAGCTGCTCAGCGAATATGAGTTCCCCGGCGATGACCTCCCCGTCATCAAGGTCGCGGCCCTTCCGGCACTGAACGGCGATCAGAAGTGGGGCGACTCTGTGATGGAGCTGATGGATGCGGTCGACGACTACATTCCGCAGCCGATCCGCGAGGTTGATAAGCCGTTCCTGATGCCGGTCGAGGACGTCTTCACGATCACTGGTCGTGGCACTGTGGTCACTGGGCGCATCGAGCGCGGTGTGATCAAGGTCATGGAGACCGTCGACATCATTGGCATTCGCGACACCAAGCAGACCACCACGGTCACCGGTGTGGAAATGTTCCGCAAGCTGCTGGACGAAGGTCAGGCGGGCGAGAATGTCGGTCTGTTGCTGCGCGGCACCAAGCGTGAGGACGTGGAGCGCGGCATGGTGGTGATCAAGCCAGGCACCACGACTCCGCATACGGACTTCGAGGCACGGGTTTATGTGCTTTCCAAGGAGGAAGGTGGTCGGCACACGCCGTTCTTCAACAACTACCGTCCGCAGTTCTACTTCCGTACCACTGATGTGACAGGTGTTGTGAACCTTCCAGAGGGCACCGACATGGTGATGCCCGGCGATAACACCGACATGTCGGTGCAGCTCATCCAGCCGATCGCCATGGAGGAAGAGCTGAAGTTCGCTATCCGTGAGGGCGGGCGTACGGTCGGCGCGGGTCGCGTGACAAAGATCATCAAGTAGTTCCTGGCCTCTGAGCCTGATCAACAACGATCAACCCCGGACTTCGATTGAAGTCCGGGGTTCGTCGTTTTATCAGGGGTTCCGCGGTCTAAGCGGCAAGCGTTTAGATGGTTACAGCTGGATCGTCCAATCCAGTCCCGACTCCAAGGAGGTCATCGTGGCAGGCACCGTCGCTCGCGTCACCGAGATCAGCGCCCGGTCCGACACCAGTTTCGAAGACGCCGTGAAGGTTGGTCTTGATCGGGCCAATGCGACGCTGCGTGGTGTCACCTCCGCCTGGGTCAAAGAGCAGTCGGTCGACGTGCAGAACGGGGCGGTTGTTGCCTACCGCGTCAACCTGTTGGTGACCTTCGTCCTCGAATAACGCTTAGCCGGGCGCCAGCAGCGCAACCGGGTATGTGGTGAGCAGATCTGCAACTGTGGTGGCCGTGCTCCACCGCTGGCCGCTCAGCACGTCGACGTAATCTCCTGGGATTTCGACGGTGGTGTCGTGCCAAC
>DATCXA010000035.1:0-3369 GCA_036566085.1 Propionibacteriaceae bacterium | reverse complement strand
TGGCTTGAGGTCGGCGGCGAGCTCTGGCGGATAGCGGAACGGGTAGGTCTCGGCATAGTCCTCGATGAAGAAGTCGAAAGGATTGATCACCCGCAGGTCCGCCACCAAGCCGACAGTGATGTCGAGCTCGCGCGCTTTGCTCGGGAAGACCGCCCGCGCCAGATAGTTGCCGAAGGGATCTTGCTGCCAGTTGATGAAGTGATCAGCGGGAGAAATCGTGAGCGAGTACGCCTCAATTGGCGTTCGTGCATGCGGCGCGGGACGCAACCGGATGACATGCGGCCCGATCGCAATCGGCCGATCGAACCGATAGGTCGTGCGGTGCTCGAGCGCGATCTTCATCTAGTACCGGTAGTGATCGGACTTGTACGGCCCGCCGACATCGACCCCCAAGTAAGCGGCCTGCTTCGGGGTGAGTTCGCTCAGGTGCACACCGAGCGCGTCGAGGTGCAGCCGAGCAACGGCCTCGTCGAGATGCTTGGGAAGCGTATACACCCCAAGCGGATACTGCTCGGGCTTGGTGAAGAGCTCGATTTGGGCGAGCACTTGATTGGTGAACGAGTTGCTCATCACAAAGCTGGGGTGCCCGGTCGCATTGCCAAGATTCATCAGGCGCCCTTCGCTGAGCACGATGATGCTGTGCGGCTCCTCGCCGTTCTCGGTGAACTGCCACTCGTCCACCTGCGGCTTGATGTTGATCTTGTCTGCACTGGATAAAGCCGCTAATCCGGCAATGTCGATCTCGTTATCGAAGTGCCCGATGTTGCACACGATCGCCTGGTGTTTCATCCGTCGCATCTGATCTGCAGTGATTACGTCACGGCAGCCGGTTGCGGTCACGTAAATGTCTGCAATGTCGAGTGTCTCCTCGAGCCGGGCCACTTGGAAGCCGTCCATCGCGGCCTGCAACGCACAAATCGGATCGATTTCAGTGATGATCACTCGAGCGCCCTGGCCGCGAAGCGACTCCGCACAACCCTTGCCGACGTCGCCGTAACCGCAAACTACCGCTACCTTGCCGCCGATCAGCACGTCGGTCGCGCGGTTCAGTCCGTCAATCAGCGAATGCCGAACGCCGTACTTGTTGTCGAACTTCGACTTGGTGACCGAGTCGTTGACGTTGATGGCGGGGAACATCAAAGTGCCGGCGCGCATCATCTCGTAGAGGCGATGGACGCCGGTAGTGGTCTCCTCGGTCACGCCCTTGATGGCGTTGGCCACCTCGACCCATGACCGCCCGGCTGCCAGTGTTTCGCGTACCAGCTCCAGGAACACCAGCCACTCTTCGGAATCCTCCTCCGAAGGCTCCGGGACCTCTCCGGCCTTTTCGGCCTCAGCGCCCTTGTGCACCAGCATGGTGGCATCGCCGCCGTCGTCGAGGATCATGTTGGCGAGCTCGCCGTCGGGCCAGTTGAGGATCTGGCTGGTACACCACCAGTACTCCTGCAAGCTTTCGCCCTTCCATGCGAAGACTGGTACGCCTTCGGGGTCGGCCGGCGTACCGTTCGGGCCGGCGACCACAGCTGCCGCGGCGTGGTCCTGAGTGGAGAAGATGTTGCAACTCGCCCACCGGACTTCGGCGCCCAACGCCACCAAGGTTTCGATCAGTACAGCGGTCTGCACCGTCATATGCAGTGAGCCGGCAATCTTGGCACCCGCAAGTGGCTTGGAATCGCCATATTGCGCGCGCATAGCCATGAGTCCGGGCATTTCGTGCTCAGCCAGGCCGATCTCCTTGCGGCCAAAGTCGGCAAGGGTCATGTCGGCAACGCGAAAATCCATAGCGGAAGCCTAAGGGAGTGATGGGACAGCCACCGCACGATCCCGATCTCGGTTGGGCGGTCGGGTCTCTGACGCTGCACCGATCGCTTTCCACCAGAGTCGCGAAAAGGCCTCGAATTCGAGCTTCCAGGCGCGCGTTTCCCACCAGTCGGGCGAAAACATACGACAACGGCAACGGATTCCACGCGATGTGGGAGCAGCTTCACAGACTAGTGGCTCGGGGTGGCGGGCCGTTCTGGTCGAGGGGCTGGAACGTGGTTTGGGTCGTAGATGTCCGGCTCCAGATACAGCGCCGTCACCATCGGCTCTGTCTCGCGGATTTTGGCCTCGGCGCGATCAATGGTCTCGGTCACCTCAGCGGCGGTATCGCAGGGCACCACCGCGATCTTGGCAGCGACCAATACCTCTTCAGGCCCCAGGTGCAGCGTCTTCATATGAATGATCCGCTCGACGCCAGGAGTCTCGGTGAGCGCCCGCTCGATCCGACTGACGGCCTCTGGGCTCGCTGCCTCACCGAGTAGCAGGCTCTTGGTCTCGATCGCTAGTGCAATCGCCACGGCCACTAGAAGCAGACCGATCATGACCGTCCCGAGTACGTCGAAGATGCCGTTGTGGGTCAGCAACGTCATGCCCACGCCGAAAAGCGCGAAGACCAGACCGAGCAGCGCAGCGAAGTCCTCGAGCAGGATGACGGGTAACTCGGGAGCCTTCGCAGCGCGAATGTATTTGCTCCAGGTTTGCTTGCCGCGGGTCTTGTTCGACTCGTTTATGGCAGTCCGGAATGAAAAGCTCTCGGCCACGATCGCGGCTATCAAGATCACCAGCGGGACCCACCACCATCTGCTTTCCAGCAGCTCGTTGGGATGTCCTTCCTGGATCTCGTGCCACTTGTGGTACGCCTCATACAGGGCAAATAGTCCGCCAACACTGAACAGCACGACTGAGACGATGAAGCCGAAGATGTAACGCTCCCGGCCGTACCCAAATGGGTGTTCTTCGGTAGCACCTTTTTGGGAGCGCTTGCCGCCGACGAGCAGCAACACCTGGTTCCCCGAGTCGGCGACGGAGTGGATTGCCTCGGCCAGCATGGATGACGCTCCAGTGAGCGCCCAGGCGGCGAACTTGGTCACCGCAATGAAGCAATTGGCGAGTAGGGCCGCAATGACCGCCCTAGTTCCGCCTTCGGCACTCACAGGAGAATCCTGCCAGAGTCGGCCTATCAGGCTCGAGTACTACTCCTGGAAAAGCGCGTGGCATCAAAGCCGCTCCTCCCACAATGCGACCGATTGGGCATTGATCTTCGGCCAGCGACGTACGAAGTCAAGCGCCCAGCGGCATTTATCGAGCATCGCGTTCTGCCTCCGCCGCCAGGTCGGACGGTGGCCATAGCCGTCGAAGAGTGCGTCCAGCTGCTGCGCTAGATGTGGATGGTGCATCCGAACGATCCACCCCGGAGAGGAACCGGAAAGCGGCCGGCGAGGAGCGGCAACGCCCTGACCTCGCAGGCACGCCGTCGAACAGCGTCCGGCCCGAGATACCGCTTGACCACCGTCCGGCCCTCGACCGTGGTGGCGCCGGCAAGGCTGG
>DATCXA010000032.1:0-3904 GCA_036566085.1 Propionibacteriaceae bacterium | reverse complement strand
CCCACAGCCGCGGCAGCCGATACCGCACGTCCAACGCATCAGCAATCAAGGACCGAGCCGCCATGATTCCGGTGCCTTGCAACGCACCCAACTCTGCGGCGCAGTACTCCGAGACCTCCGGAGTCCCCTCACCACCCCAGGCACACGCCCGCTGAATCAAGGGCTGATACTCCTCGCTGCCCGAATCCAGATAATGCGCATCCGCCCAGGAACAGGCCAGCTGCAACATCCGGCACTCAGCAGACACAAGCTCGGCATGATTCTGCTCAATCAACCCCGCCAAGTCGGCAGTCCTTACTGCCGGCAGCTCCGCGGTCGAATCGAACATACATTCACGCTACAGAAGCCCGCTGACAAACCCGCGGGCTCGGCGAGCAGCCAAACGGGGCGACGATTAACTGCGCCGATCTTGGCGAGGGCTTGTCGGAGACGGAAGCGTGGCAGGCTCCACTGATGGAGCAACGAGAGCTTGGACGCTTCGCCGGCGCCGCGGCGGTAGTTACCGGCGGAGCGCACGGTATCGGTCGGGCATGTGCCGCCCGGCTGGCAGAAGAAGGCGCGCATATCGCGGTGGCCGACCTTGATCAGAGTGCAGCCCGGCAGGTGGCTACGGCTCTTCCTCACAAGGACCGCGACCACGTGGCTGTCTGGCTGGATGTAACAAACGCATCCTCGGTGAAACAGGCCTTTACGGAGGCAGCCTCCGAGCTCGGCGGCATCGACGTCTTGGTCAACGTGGCCGGCGGCGATACTCACCACGGCGCATTCGAAGATACGGGCGATGAGGTGTGGATGCGGATGATCGAGCTCAACTTGCTCGGTGTCGTCCGATGCTGTCGGGCAGCGATTCCTCACCTACGGCGCAGCACCGAGACTCCAGCGATCGTCAATGTCAGCTCGGTCAACGCCCTCATCGCTTGGGGCAGCGAACCCTACTCGGCTGCGAAAGCAGGAATCGGCGCCCTCACTATCAACCTGGCAGCGAGTCTGGCTGCCGATGGCATCCGGATAAACACGGTCGCGCCAGCCACCATCAGAACCCGAAACTGGGAAGGGCAAGAGGGGGGCGCCGATCGCTTCCGCCACCTCTATCCGCTCGGACGCGTCGGCGAACCCGAGGACGTCGCTGCCGCAGTCGCCTTCCTCGCCTCAGGCGATGCCGCCTGGATCACCGGACACACTCTTCCCGTCGACGGCGGGCTCATGACAGGTGCCCGAACGACTCGCGGATCTTGATCGACAGCAACTAAGCATTGGTGATCGAACGCTGCTGGCTCACACGCCCAGAACTGTCCGCCCCTGGGGGTGCACGCTAGCGGCCGGAGGCCGTATGGGCGCAGACTGGTCGTGTCACTTCTGATCGTCCTAGGAGATTCGCCATGTCGAAGGCCCAGTCGCACTCGCCCGACATGCTGCCGGTGCTCTCGCGAGGAAAGCACCGCAACCCCCGAAAGGGCGCATGTTTCATGGAGTTGGCGTCCTACCTTGCCGGTGAGCGATGGAGCGATCACCCCGCGTGCACTCACTCGGTGCTGGCATGCGTCGCGCGCCTGGTCAACGACCACACGTCCGACCAGGGCCGCCACCACCTCGCCGAATTGATTCCATCTGTGATCGGGCTGACCGGCGACGATCTGCACATCGATGCCTTGATCACCCTCCGCTGCGCAACGATCGCGCTGCCCGTCGCAGCAGCTGATCGACAGCGGGTTCTCGCTGTCTCGGTCCTGGTCTGCGAAAGGGTGTTGGCGCAACTCGATGGGCGCCAGGCGGACAGTCTCTCTCCAGACAGTGCGCGCGTACTGGATGCAGTACCCGAAGCCACCGAATGGGCTCACCGCTTCACCGCCACTAACGTCCATCCCCGACTAGTAGGTTTCAGTCGGCGGGCAGCACCGCATGCTGTCCGTTTCGCAGTCGACGGTGTCGCACATGCACTGATTCCGGATCCAGATGTCATGTTGCGCAGCATGCTCGTCGAATCGATCGAGGTCTGCGCGGCGTGGACCGGCAAGAAAGCACCAATCCTCTGGGTCAACGATGCTGCATGGGCGGAAGCGTGCCGACTCACCGCAGTAACGAGCGGTCGCTAACGCCGTGAAGAAACGGATCCCTAGACACTTAACGCAGGATCAATCACTCACTGACTAGTCCGTCCCACGACCATCGCGGAATCCGCAGGCCCTCCGGGACATCATCTGCCGACCTGTGGTACCGCGACATCACCGTCGTCGTCGCCCACACAAAGTAGTCGTGCAGCACCTGTCCCACCCGGTTGTCCGCGAGGACGACGTCGGCCAATGCCTGATCGAAGCACACGATCGCTCGCTGGTCCATCTCCTCGTGCACACCGTTGCCGCTATGCATCCGTACCACGGCGGTCTCGTCACCATAACGGTCTGTAAAGGTCGTCGGGCCACCGAGCGACTCTCCTCAGTAGGCGGCGAGCCGCTGGCTGTGCTCGGGATGAAACCCGTGGCTGAACGCGTGGCTGACCACCTCGTCGGCCATCACCCTGGTGTGCCAGGCGTTGGCCAGGCGCGTCCTGGGAGCTTCACCCGCGGTGGGTGAAAACGCTGGCCGGATCGGCAAGGATCTGTGTTGTGACGATGTGGCGCGACCCCGAGGTGATCAAACGCTTGTTGACGACGCCGGCAACCTGGGCCGTCGTTGGCTTGTCAGCCAACGAGACGCGTACCGCGTATAGCATCGGCCAGTACTTGCGTGACCAGCTAGGCATGAGCATCGTGCCAGTCAATCTTCGCGGTGAGGACGCCCTAGGCGAGCAGGGATATCACCGGCTTGCTGACCTCCCTGCCTCGGTGCAGGTCGTGGATTGCTTTGTGAACAGTCAGCGGGTCGGCGCGGTGGTCGACCAGGCCATTGCCGAGAAGGAACGGCTGGGCATCAAGGCCGTGTGGCTTCAGCTTGGTGTGATCGACGAAGCCGCCGCCGAACGCGCCAACGCAGCCGGCCTGGACGTCGTCATGGATACCTGCCCCGGCATGGAAGCTCCGTCTTATTAGTGGAGGGGCTGGAGTTCAGGACCAACGCTACAGACCGTCAGAGGGCCCGGCGTTGGGCGACGAGCGGGCAGAGGAAGGGGTCCTTGCCTTTCAGTCCGACCGTGTTGAGGTAGCCGATGACGGTCCGGTAGGACTGCCACAGGCTGGTTTGGGTGTAGGTGACTCCTTCGTCGGCGCAGTAGGTCGCCACCAACGATTGGATCTTGCGGAGATGGGGCCGCGCCATGGAGGGGAACAGGTGGTGTTCGACCTGGTAGTTGAGCCCGCCCATGAAGAGCGAGATGAGCCGTCCTCCGGTGATATTGCGGCTCAACAGGACCTGCCGGCGCAGGAAATCCAGTTTGAGTTTCGGGGATACCAACGGCATGCCGATGTGGTTGGGCGCGAACGAGGATCCCATGTAGAGGCCGAAAACCGCGAGCTGCACAGCCAGGAAGGCCACCGCCTTGCCCGGCGGCAGCACCGCGAGCACCAAAGCGGCCAACCCGCCGAGGCGAACGGTCAGCAAGGCGATCTCGACCCAGCGGCGCTCGACCTTGCCTCGGCTGAGGACTCGTTTGAGGCCGTCGGTGTGCAGAGACACCCCTTCGAGTAGGAGCAGCGGAAAGAAGTACCAGCCCTGGTGAGCGACCAGCCACCGCAGCAGCGGGCTCTCGTGTCGGGTAGCCATCGCCGGAGTCATCGCAATCGCCCGTAGGGCGATGTCAGGGTCGGCGCCCTCTTTATTGGGATTCGCGTGGTGGCGGGTGTGCTTACTTTGCCACCAGCCATAGCTGATTCCCACCAGCAGGTTCGCGATGATCATGCTGACCCAGTCGTTCCAACGGCCGGATTTGAACATCTGTCGATGTGCGGCGTCGTGACCGAGAAAGGCGATC
>DATCXA010000015.1:0-4197 GCA_036566085.1 Propionibacteriaceae bacterium | reverse complement strand
GTCCGGCCTCCGGTACGGCGGCTTCGGCCTCAGCGCCGGCCTCCGGCGGTAATGTCAACTCTTCGCCTCCTACCCAGCAGTAACCTAGCTCGAAAGATCAGCGGGCGTCATCGATTTCGAGCAGGTTGTGACCGCAGCGATATGCCGCCGTTAGCGAGTCGCGCAACGAGTTGCGCGGCGGCCTGTCGCTGGGATGATCAGCGCGCGTAGAAGATGTGGGAAGAGTTGGAGGTCGCTTTGTCTGACGGCGCTATTGATCTTTCGGTACCTGACCTGCCTACGCTGCATCAGCGACGTAGCGAGAAGTGGTCAAGCGGCGAGGAGGATGTGCTTCCGTCAACGGTCGCCGAAATGGACTTTCCGCTAGCTCCGGAGATCACAGCGGCGCTGCACGCCGCGATCGACCGACATGATCTTGGCTACACCCCGCCGAGGGAAACTCGGCTGCCCGCGGCGTTAGCCGGCTTCGCCCGACGGCGGCTCGGCTGGAGTGTCGACCAAGATCAGATCACGCTGGTCCCAGACGTCATGGCGGGACTGATCGAGCTGTGCCGCGTACTGGTTGAGCCAGGTGAGCAGGTGGCATTCTTCACCCCGGCGTATCCGCCGTTCTTCGATGAACTGCCGCAGGCACGAGTCCACCTCGTGCAACTCCCTTTGGCAGCGGACGGCTTAATAGTTGATCTTGAACTGGAGGCGGCGCTGGCCGGCGGGGTACGCGCCCTGGTGCTGACCAATCCGCACAACCCGACCGGCCGGGTGCTATCGCGGCCAGAGTTGGAGCAGATTGCCGAGCTATGCGACAGCTTCGGTTGCTGGGTGCTCGCTGATGAGATTCATGCGCCGCTGGTCCTGGAGGGCGCAACCCATACTCCTTGGTTGGAAGTTTCCGACGCCGCGCGGGAACGTGGCATTGCTCTCACCTCAGCATCCAAAGCGTTCAATGTGGCTGGGCTGAAGGCGGCGCTCATGATCACTGCCTCCGATCGAGCTAGGGATGCAGTACGGCGCGTGCCATCGCTGACCGATCGCGTGGGGCTGCTCGGCGTCATCGCGGCCGAAGCGGCTTTCACGTCTGGCGACCGATGGTTGGACGCCGTGCGTGATCAGCTGACCCGGAACCGCCAGATTCTCGGTGATCTTCTGGCCGCCGAAGTTCCCAAGATCAATTGGAATCCGCCACAGGCCTCTTACCTTGCCTGGTTGGACTGCCGGGCCCTGGACCTCGGCGACAATCCATCCGACATGTTCCTCCAGCGAGGAAGGATCGCCCTCAGTCGAGGGTTGGATTACGGCCGGGAGGGAGCCGGCTTCGTGCGGTTGAACTTCGGCACCAGCTCGGAGCATGTGACAGATGCTGTGCACCGGATGGCTCGAGCGATGTCGTGACCGGTGAGCGACATCTCGCGATACTGAGGTATGGCGCTCGCCGGCGACCTACGCAAATGGCTTGAGGACAAAGATCCAAGCCTTGTTGCCGTAAAACGCGCTGTTCGGGTGACTCTGGCCGCGTGCGTGGCGTTCTACTTCAGCCTGTACGTGCTGGATAACACCCAGATGGCGACGTTCGCCTCTTTTGGTTGCATCGCCTTTGGCGCATTTTCTGAGGTGACAGGCGAACCGTGGCAGCGCACCAAGACGTACGCCGTCGGCCTGATCGCCGGCATTGCCGTGGTCACGCTTGGCACGGCGCTCGCGGTCACCACCTGGGCAGCGGTTGCTGGGATGTTCGTGGTTGGTTTCGCTATCGCATATGCCGGCGTCGGCGGTCCGCGCGTGGCGGGTGTGGCAAATGGGCTGCAGCTGCTTTATATCTTGCCGAGCTTTCCGCCGTACCGCCCGGAGGCACTGGGATCGCGGCTGATAGGTCTGATCCTTGCTGTCGTACTACTTGCCATAGCCGATCGTGTGCTCTGGCCGCCACCCGTACCGACGTCATTTCGTCATCGGTTAGCCGAGGCCATCCGCGCTGTTCGGGATCGGCTGACGGCCCTTTTGGAGTCAGCGGGTGATCGGCAGGCGTCTGCTCAATTCGATGGCGGCATTAGCCTCCGGCTCAGTCGCATACCACCGCTCCAACGACCAACGGGGCCGGGCCGACGCGATCGAGCAGCCATGCATGCGGCCACGTTGCTGCGCGGCGTGGAGGGCCGAGTGACTGCATTGGCTCAGCTAGCCGAGCAGCATCGTCCGGCAGTAGCCCATGGCGAGGGCGCGACATTGCTAGAGGCAACGGTGCGAAGCCTTGGCGAGTCCGCGGAAGTCCTAGCCCGGCCTCTTGACGATCATGACGACCGGCGCAGCCCGGGTCCTGATCCGGCACCAGTAGAAGATGCGCTCACGCACTATGTGCAACGCCGCGAGGCCCGTGCGGCAAGTGTGGAAGTTGATCATGATCTCCCGACTCGGCTGCGCTCGGCCGTCGTGATAGAAGAGCTGGCGGTGTGGACTCGGGATCTTGCGGAGGCAACGCGAATCATGCAAGGCGAACACGTTCCGGAGCCGCGGGCACGATCTATGGCTGAGCCCTTCTGGTATGCCAACAGCTCCACCCTGTCACTATGGTTCGCGCGGTTTCGCGGTCATTTCACCCCGCGATCAGTGTTCTTTCAAAATGCCATCCGGTTGGCCATCGGGCTGGCCCTTGCTCGGTTAATAGCCGGGGTGCTGGACCTGTCCCACGGGTTCTGGATGCTGTTGGCGACACTGACATTGATGCGCACGTCGGTAGCGACTACCCGTGCCGCCATCGTCCCAGCATTTCTCGGAACCGTCGCTGGTGGCCTTGTGGCGGCTTTAGTCCTGGCGTTAGCCGGTGGTAATTCTGTTGTATACGAGGTGGCCTTTCCGTTTGTCATGATCATCGCCCTGACGGCCGGTCCTCTGATTGGTCTGGCTGCCGGCCAGGCCGCGTTCACGTTACTTGTAGCGATGCTGTTCGCTCAGATGGCTCCGGTGTCTTGGCGGCTCGCCGAGGTCCGGGTATTCGACGTTGTGCTGGGTGGGCTGCTCGGTGCGGTGGTCGGACTTCTCGTTTGGCCGCGGGGGGCCCAGGGCGAGATGCGGCGGATCACCAAGCTGACATTGGAAACTGCAGCGAATGATCTTGAGTCAACCGTGGGGTCGTTGGCACACCGCAACGTCGCTTCTTCGGATCGGCAAGGCACCGCCGAGGTGGCCGTACATTTCCTGCTGTTGACCGACTCGACCTATGCGCAATATCGGTCGGAGCTCAGAAGGGCGCCGGACGCGATCGACTGGTTGGGCGTCCTCGGGCTCGTTCATGAGGTCGTTCGAGGAGGTCAGGTCTTGCGTGGTACCCATGGCACGGCCGGGCCGCTGCCGTGGCCGGGCGTTGCCGCTGACTTGGAGAGTCTTGGATCGAGTACGGCCGATCAACTCCGTGGACTCGGGGGGCTGTTGAGCATCAATTCCGCGGCGCAACAGGCCGAGCCGAAGGCCGCCGAGATCACCGTTGATTCATGGATCTCCACGAGTGACGGTCGAGAAGTCGCCCGTCGGCAGATCGACCCAGCAGCCGCAGTGCGCGTCCTCGATCTGTGGGGCTGGCTCACTGGTGTGGCCTTTGATAGCCGCAGGGCGTCCGATGGTGTCAGGCGCGCCATCGAGTCGCGATAGCTCGCTGCCGCTTCAGTGCCCTTCAGATTTGGCGGTGTCCCCTTCAGATTTGGCGGTGGCGGCGGTGGCGGCGGCGGGATTTGAACCCGCGGAGGGTGCCCCCTCAGGCTCTTTCGAGTTCTGCGGCTCGTGATTCAGACCCGTTCGGTTGGGCCATCTCAAATTCTGAACGCTGGATTGGACACCCCAAAGCTTCTATACATTCTCTGTTGCACTACTAGGAATAGGGAAGATTTCCCATATCAGGAATCAGGATCGATACATGTCAATCATCACGCGACGCAGAGTGCTTCAAGCCGCAGCGGGCACCATCGCCCTGGGTCTGACAGCGACGCTGTCAGGCTGTGTGGGGGGAGCTGCGCAACCCGCGTCGGACGCCTCGGGCGCAACGACCCTCCACCTGGTCGGATTCGCCGTGCCGAAGGAGGCCAACAACGCAATCCAGAAGAAGTTCGCGGAGACGCCGGAGGGTGAGGGTGTGGTCTGGCAGGAGTCGTACGGTGCTTCCGGCGATCAGAGCCGAGCGGTAGCGAACGGCTTGAAGGCCGACTACGTGAA
>DATCXA010000006.1:0-4406 GCA_036566085.1 Propionibacteriaceae bacterium | reverse complement strand
ATCCGGCGACAAGTACCCCGCTCACTGTCGCTATCACAGGACCATGGGGATCGGGCAAAACGTCGCTGGCCAAGATGGTGGAGGCCCGTCTGCAGCGCTGGCCAAAGGAACGCGGCGACAGAGGGCACATCGTTTGCTGGTTCAACGCCTGGCGCCACGACGACGCGCCAAACCTCGGCTCGGCATTCGCGGCGGAGGTAGCGCGCGTAGCGGGTCGCCAACGCCCCTTGATGCGACAGATCTTGAGACCACTGCCGGCGCGGATGCTGCCCGCAGATCAGCGCTGGCGCCGCCGACTTCTGACCCTGCTGCTCTGCCTCATGCCCCTTTTGCTGGCTCTGACATTCGACCATAGCCGCCACCGACTGGGCACCGAAATCCAGAACATCACAACTGCACTCGGCCTTCAGCGGGTCGCTGGAATTTCCGCCTTTCTGCTCATTGTGATCATGCTTTGGACCAACCTGGCCTCCATAGCCAGCACTGCTGGACGATTTATCGCCGACCCGGCAAGAGAAGCCGCCAAAGGTTCGCTCGACTATGTGCGCAATCAACTTGGGAAACTCGTCCATCAAGCGACTGACCCCGGCCGCTCAGGACGTCGGTTAGTGATCTTCGTCGACGACCTGGAGCGTTGCACCCCTCCGCGAGCCGTGGAAGTCTGTGAGAAAGCCCACCAGCTGTTCGGGCACCGCGACGTCGCAGTGGTTTTGATCGCTGACGTCGGGTTGCTAGCCGCCTCAGCCAAGATCAAGCACGCTGCTGAGGATCAGCCAATGTACGGCCAGCGGTACCTCCAGAAGATCGTGCAAATCCAGTTCGACCTACCTCCTATACGTCCCGAAGTGATGAGTTCGCTGCTAGAAGAGACGGCGCTGGGTAAGCAGGCTGTCCCAGCGACCGAGCCGCAGACCTCCGCGCCTCGGTTACGGGAAGCGGGCCGTCGACTGGTCGGCACCCTAGGTAAGGGTGCAATTACTGTCAGCCGTCATCCCTGGAGACTGGCTGGATGGATTCTCCTGATCGACATCGCTCTGCTGATCATCAGTGATTTGCTGGCCCCCGGCGACAGGCTCGGTTTACTTGATGGTTTGGTCTGGGGCCTCCTCACCGTGTTCCTGGGGGCATACGTCGTCTACCTGTTAATCCGCTCCGTCTACCGAGCGGTGGCGCGTTTGCGGTCCCGTTCGTCACGAACTCGCGTAGACCAGCAGATTGCGTCTCTTGCAGGTCAGAATGAGACGGACTCGAAGCGACTTACCAGCGAGGTCATGAAGACCGCGTCAGCTCCTAAATCCCTGGTTCAGCGGCGGGTGCAGCGCTACCTGGTCGAGGCTTCACCGGCACGACGGGAAGCGGAGGCGGAGTTGTTACGAAACCCTCCGGACCTTCCACGCACCGCGAAACGGATGTTCAACCAACTCCGTGTCCTGTTCGCCGTAGCGGTCAACTCCGGCATGCTCGACGACAAGACAGAGCTGGCCCCCGCTCACCTCGGCCGCTGGATCGTGCTGCAATCGAAGTGGCCAGAGCTAGGGCAAGCGCTTACCGTGAATCCTGGCCGCTTGCAGCAGCTGCAGGCCTCTACCACTCCGGACGACCTTCAGAACCAGCTGGGCTCGATAGGCGTACAGGTTCCGGACACCGAAGAACTGCTCCACTTCCTTCAGGCGAAGCCAACTCTGTGTCACGTACTCAACCGCCTTTTGAGGTATGTCCCCGCGACGGTGAACTGATTGCCAAATCGCAGCAACTAAGGCGCGGGCGCCAATCAATCCAAATCGATCGAACCTCCCGCGTGCTTGAGCTCATTGTTCAGCTCGTCAGCCGCGGCGGCGTCGATCACGTCTCCAAACACCCGCAACGTACTGCGTAGTCGACGGGCCGCCACGCGAGTCTGGTGCACCACGCGCGCACCCGTCCGCAACCCGATGTCGTTGCTAGCAAGCACATCGCACTGCGCCGCAACGTAAGCGGCGACGAGTTCCCCGACCGTGCCCGCCTTGGCTGCGGGTTCCTGACGGTCCGTCGACATGAGCCCCAGGGCACGATCCAGTTTGGTCCGGATGGTGCTGGGGGTCGCACCTGCAGCTTGCAGCAGCTTTCCTGCCTGCTTCAGATCCTTTTTCTTTCCAGCAGGGCCTAGTTCGACTTCCACTTCACGCCATGAATGCAGCATCGACTCGCCGTCTGGAGGCCCGGATGCCACCTGGTCGTCGGCAATCTCTACCACCAGCTCACCATCGGCATTGAGTACCCGAGAGGCCGTACGAGTTGTCGTCACCACGGCAACCGGGCCGAGCCGGTCACCCGCCCGCAGCCCCATCACGGCCTTCGCCAGTGCGGGCGGCAGCGTCTTCGTGCGCGAGCCGCTCTGGAATTCCGTGCGGGCCGTCCCGTCTGGAACCTTCAACTGCCAACCCGTCTCCGAGCCTCGGACCCGACGCCGCAGGGTGACTCCAAACAACCGCAGCCCAGCACCCGGTGTGTCGAAATAGGTGTTGTCGAGCCTGCGCATCTCTTGTTCAAGACGGCCACCATCCGGCACAAGCCCCACGAGCGGAGGCATCACCCAATCGGGGTCGACTTCGAACTTGTCCTCCCGCTCCTCCACAACCCGCACCCCGCACATCTCCTCACTCAACGGTCCCCAACCAGAAGAAGTTACACCTATGTGAACTCAAAACGACAATGTGGCTAAAGACCCTGTCCGCCCCAGGGTCTGGGCTCCTAACCTGCCAGGAGGACGGCCGCGTCGGTCGGTCGACCCGGAAGGAGCAGAATCCCATGGCAATGGACACATTGTTGGTGTTCGCAGCCAGCTACGAATCGGTCGATGACGCCGTAGCCGACTACGAAGCGGTCCGCGACATCTGGAAGGAGACGACTGTCGGCGACACCTACGACGCCGCCGTTGTGACCCACCAGGACGACGGCAAGGTCAAGATCGTCAAGCATCACGAGGAGCCGACCATTCAAGGCGCCGCTGTTGGTCTTGGCGTCGGACTCGCTGTCGGGGCTCTGGTTGCCTTGTTTCCCGCGGTCGCGATCGGAGCTGGTCTGGTTGCTGGCGGCGCTGGTGGCGCCGGTCTGGGCGCGTTGGCTGGTCACGCTGCTGCCGGGATAAGCCGGTCGGATCTGAAGGATCTCGGCGAGCTCCTCGACGAGGGTCAAAGCGGCCTCCTGGTGGTCGCGGCGCAGGATACAGAGGCGCGCGTGGACGCGGCCGTTACCCGCGGCAACAAGCTGCTCAAGAAGCAGATGCGGGCCGATGAGAAGGACCTCGAGAAGGCCTTGGACGAGGCCACTACAGGCTGAGCGGCGCTCCGCGTTCGTCGAGGTACCCGTAGGCGACGCCGACGACGGGTCCTCAGCCAGCGTACGGGCGGTGAGTGCGCCGCGGAGGTGTTGGTCGAACAAGGCTGTAGATCGAGGAAAATCCGGGCGAGGCGCCACAGGTGCGGACGACCGGCTGCGGACCTTGCGCCCGAACAGACACGCTGCGGAGCGGTTCGCTGGTGTCGCTGGCGGGGCGGCCTTCGGATGGTCTTCGGATTCTTCTACGACCTGCACGTTGGACGGGTATACCGGCGGCCAGATCACGGTTGAAGATCACCTTTGCGAGAGGCGGAATCCAGTCGACCAGGGCGCCGCTGGCATGTTATCGGACGACTGCGCAGACGGCGCGCCCAGCTGCTAAAGCGCCAAGCGCTACTTGGAGCGGGATGCGGGTCGGCGATTGCGCCCGCGAACCGGGGCCGCCGCGGCGGGCGAGTGCGGTGCCGACTGCTATCCGGCAAATCCACCAGTCGACGTTCAACCCGGCGTAGTTCGCCGCGGCGACCACGATCCGGCCGTCACTCCGGACCGTGGATGCACTCAATGCGTCCGCCAAGGTTCTGCCTCTGAGCGGTTTCGCCTGCAGGTTGCTCAGCCGGTTCCGAGCCCGGCGCGCAGGAAAGCGGTGGCCTGGTCGATGGCGGCTCGCGTGGCGCGGGTCTCGCTGAGCGAATTGAGGAGCATGAAGTCGTGGATGGTGCCGTCGTAGCGCACGGTTGTAACGGGGACGCCTGCTGAGCGGAGCTTGGCGGCGTAAGCTTCTCCCTCGTCGCGCAGCACGTCGGCCTCGTCGACACACAGATAGGTGGGCGGCAGCCCGGCGACCTGCTCGATGCTGGCCTGATTCGGCGATGCCGTGATCTCGGCGCGCTGTGCCGGGTCGCTGGTATAGGCGTCCCAGAACCACTCCATCGCCTTGCGAGCGAGGTAGTAGCCGGTGGCGAACTGCTCATAGGAGGCGGTGTCCATGGCCGCGTCGGTCACCGGGTAATACATCGACTGCTGCACGAAGGTGACATCGCCGCGTTGCTTGGCCATCAGCGCCAAGGCGGCCGTCATGTCGCCGC
>DATCXA010000384.1:0-2818 GCA_036566085.1 Propionibacteriaceae bacterium | reverse complement strand
CGCCCGCGACGACTGAGGCGCGGTCGGGCGCTAGTCCAAGCACCCGCTCCCGCGGCCAGACCTCCATGCCGAACACAGTAGTTGTCACCACCGACGGGATCATGCCTGGTTTCAACCCATGTTGTGGTGTAGGTAAGCGGGCTGTCGAAATCCCATCACCGCCTCGATCATGCGGGCCGCTGCCACCGATGCAGTGACGTCGTGCATCCGCAGAATGCGGGCGCCGCTCAGTACGCAGATGGTCGCTACGGCAATCGAGGGGGCTATCCGATCCGATCGAGGGAGGCCGGTCGCCTCGCCCACGAAGTCCTTGTTGGAAACAGCCGCCAGCATCGGCAGGCCCAGATCGGCAATCTCAGCCAATCGCCGTGTCAGTTCCAAGGTCTGCAGTGTGTTTTTGTTGAGGTCGAAGCCGGGATCGACGACGATCCGGCTCTCCGGAAGTCCATGATCAACGGCCAGTTGTATTCGTTCGGCGAGGAATGCCTTGACCTCGGTCACGACGTCGTTGTACTGCGGCCGACGGTGATGTTGGTGCGGCAGCGCCAGGCTATGGGTGATCACCAAGGTTGCACCGCGAGCGGCCACCAGGTCAGCTAGTTCGGGATCATGCAGGCCAGTAGTGTCGTTGATCACCGCAGCGCCAGCGTCGATGCAGGGCGCTGCCACTTCTGGACGAAACGTGTCGAGGGAGACGACGATGTCATTGGCCTCGGTGACCTGCTCGACGACCGGCAGCACGCGATCGATCTCCTCCGCCACTGTTACCTCTGGCGTGTCAGGTGAAAAGGGAACACCGCCAATGTCGATCCAGTCAGCACCGGCATCGCCAGCCGCCTGCGCGGCAGCCACCGCCTGATCGAGCCCGAATGTGCGGCCCTCGTCGAAGAAGGAATCCGGCGTACGGTTCACGATTCCCATGACGACGATCTGATGATCGAAGTCGAAGGTCCGGCGACCGATCGTCCGTGTCGGATTCCGCAGGGGCGGCAGGTAGCTCACGGGCCAAGTCTCAATTACGCATGCAACTGGCTGATCATTGCGGTATCCGGTCCCGCGCGGGAGAGTCGTTTCGTGGGTGGAGATCACATAAGCCGTGAGAGCACATTGAACCCTTAAGGGCACCACTGGATCGGAGCAATCAAGAGCCGAACCTGCTCCACTGTCGTTCGGATCTGCCTGGAGGCGAGCCCGCCTCACCGTGGAAGACCGCGTCGCACGCGGGAAGTCTGCGCGCCAGCACGCTCCGAGGTCCAGCCACAGGCAATTTGTGCCGGCAGCGGATCGGCCGGACCCGATCTCACTACTCGAAAAGCAAGCCGAGAGCCGAGTCCAGGCTCTCGTGCCGATCCGTTACGGACGCATGCTGGTCTCGCCCTTCACGTTTTACCGTGGTGCCGCGATGATCATGGCTGCCGACCTCGCGCCAACTCCACGTTCGGGTGTGACCGTCCAACTCTGCGCCGACGCCCACCTCTCGAACTTCGGGCTGTTCGGCACCCCTGAGCGCAGAATGCTGTTCGACATCAACGACTTCGACGAGACGCTCCCCGGCCCCTGGGAGTGGGATGTGAAGCGGCTGGCGGCAAGCTTCGAGGTCCACGGGCGCGACCGCGGGTTCGCTACGGCCGACCGGCGCACCATCGTCCTAGCCAGCGTTAGCGAGTATCGGCAGCGGATGCGTCGAGCCGCGAAGCAGCGAACCCTGGACTCGTGGTACGACCACCTCGAGGCCGGGCAGCTCATCGACCGTGTTCGGCAAGAAGCACGCAAGGGCAGGCTCACTGGTTGGGAGGCTCGCGCGGCCGAAGGCCTGATCGCGAAGGCACGAACCTGCGATAGCGTCCGAGTATTTGCCAAGCGAGCCGGTCACGTCGATGGGGAGCTGCGGATCCTGGCGGACCCTCCGCTCATTGTTCCGATCGAGGACATGGTGGCTCCTGACCCGAATTCAGGCAGCCCCGAGGCCGTAATCAAGAAGCTGATCTGGTCGTATCGCCGAACGCTCGGCCAGGAACATCATCCTCTTGAGGAATTCCGTTACGCTCACGCGGCGTCCAAAGTGGTAGGCGTCGGCAGTGTCGGAACCCGCTGCTACGTGGTGCTTATGGTGGGCCGGGACCAGAGAGACCCCCTGTTCCTGCAAATGAAAGAGGTCCAAGAATCGGTTCTGGAGCGATTCTTGGGCACGAGCGAGCACAAGCATCATGGCCAGCGGGTGGTCGCAGGCCAGAAGCTGATGCAGGCGGCCAGCGACATCTTCCTCGGCTGGGTCCGTGTCAAGAATCCCAACGGAGCTGCCCACGACTACTACGTGCGGCAGCTTCACGATTGGAAGGGTGCCGCCGAAGTGGAGAGCTTGCGGGTAACAGGTACCACCTTGTATGCCCGGCTGTGCGGGGCGGCTCTCGCCCGTGCGCACGCGCGCTGGGGTGACCGCATCGCAATTGCGTCGTATCTAGGCAAAGGGAACGCCTTCGATCGGGCGATCGCGGACTTCTCTACGGCGTACGCCGATCAGAACGAAAGAGACTTCGATGCCTTCGCGCACGCGGTGAAGTCAGGACGACTCATCGCACAGACGGACGTGTAGCTTGTGATTCGGGCCGCTGGTTCGATCCAGCTACCCGTGCCTATGACCGGCGCGGCGCGTCCCCAGCAATGGCTTGCGGACGATCTCGGGGACGCGATCTTCAGAGTGGAGGTGGCGGTGTGATGTCGCAAGACATACCGGACGCCTTGAACCCTCAGGGCCGGGTGTTGCGGTGTTGGCTTGTTCGGTGGGGTTGGTAGTCGATGTCTGGGTTGAGGGTTAGCG
>DATCXA010000762.1:0-2596 GCA_036566085.1 Propionibacteriaceae bacterium | reverse complement strand
AAGAAGAACCCACCGTCGACTTGTCCTCCGGTGGCTCATCAAACGGTGCCTCCATGCGCTCGGTGTACGACCACGTGAATTGGTCAGCCACGCCTCTGGGACAACGAGACACCTGGCCGGGGCTGCTTCGGCTCGTGGTCGATCTTTGCCTGGACTCCGACTTCCCGGTGCAGATCAGCTGGGGGCCCGACCTTCTCGTGCTCTACAACGAGGCATATATTCCCTTGCTCGGCGCCGAGAAGCACCCCTGGGCGCTAGGCCGGCCGGCGAGCGATGTAGGGCCACATCTCTGGCCGGCGAGTGAGGAACATTTACGCGAGGTGATGCGGACCGGTCGCGCTTACCACAGTGATGATCAACAGCTGATCATCGACCGGCATGGATACCCCGAAGAGGCGCACTTCACCTTCTCCATAAGCGCTATCCGAGATGCCAACGGCATAATCGTCGGGCTCTTCAACGCGATCACCGAAACGACACAGCACATCTTGTACGAGCGGCGACTTCAGGTGCTGCGCAGGCTGGGCGCTATGTCGATCACCACCGACGAGTCACTGTCGTCCACCTGCCGAGCCGCGGTCGAAGTAATCGGCAAAAACCGCAAGAGCGTGCCCTTTGCGGCGGTGTACCTGCGCGATCTCCCCGGTCAGGCTCCACGCCGTACGGCCGGTTATGGCTTCGATGAGAAGGCAGCCGCCTCGTGCGAGCTGGTCGAGCCGACGCCGCGCGACGGACCGGTGTTGGAGGTATTGGAACACGGCGGCAGCACGGTGCTCGTGTCCGGCCTGCGGGAGCGCTATCCGGGAGTCTTTGACCCCGGACCTTTGGGACCGCTGACTCCAGACCAGGCTTTCGTGCTGCCCGTGGTCATGCTCGGCAGGCGGGAGCCGATCGGAGTGTTGATCATCGGCGTCAATCCTTACTGGCGGCCAGACGAGGCCTACACCGCCTTCGCAGCAATGGCAGCGCGGCAGCTTGGCGTCATGATCACCGATGCGGTTTCCTATCAGAACGAACGCAGGCGGCAGCAGGCTCTTGAGGAGCTGGATCGGGCGCGTACGGAGTTCTTCCAGAACGTCACTCACGAACTACGGGCTCCGCTGACGATGTTGCTCGCACCGCTACAGGACATCCTTCATGAGCCCGGCGTGGTGCTTCCCGCTGCGGCACGAGACACTGTTGAGACGTCGGTGCGGGCAGGTGATCGGCTGCAAAAGGTCGTTGATGCGCTGCTCGATCTCTCGCGTGCGGAATCTGGAGCACTGATTGCGGATCGCGAAGAGATTGATCTTGTTTCGGTGACGACCGACATTGTCGAGGGGTTCCGGCCCACGGTCGAAGATCGACTCAACCTGCGCCTTGACATGCCGGGGGAACCGCTGCGGGCGTACGTCGACCGAACCATGTGGACCACCATCGTGAGCAACCTGGTCAACAATGCGCTGAAGTACACGCCGGCAGGTGAAGTCTCGGTGAGTCTTAATGGCGACGACAGTCAGGTGGTACTTGTCGTTGCTGACACCGGTGTAGGGATTCCGCTGGACGAGCAGGCCCACATTTTCGAGAGATTCCACCGCGTGCCGGATGACCAACAACCCGGTTCGGGGATCGGTCTGGCCCTGGTTGCGGATATGACCGCTGCCCACAGCGGCTCTGTCGAGGTAGCGAGCGAGCCGGGCAGAGGCAGTGAATTCGTGGTACGACTGCCTCGCTACAACGGATCTCCAGAACCAGAAGAGGGTGGTCTGTCCGAGGCCAGTGCGACACTGACACTCGAGGACGAGGTTGGTATTGATCGACCCCCGTTATTGATCATCGAGGACGAACCTGATCTTCGGGCCTACTTGACGAAGATGTTCAGCAAGGACGGGTACGCCGTGGAGGCCGCGGCCGACGCAGAGTCCGCATTGACGTGGCTTCAGGATAATGCGGAGAACCCGCCGGACATGGTGATCACCGATGTGATGCTCCCTGGACAGAGCGGTCTTGATCTTCTGGCCGTGATCCGGCAAGACGAGCACCTGGCTCGGTTGCCGGTCGTTGTGCTGACAGCACGTGCCGAGGCCGAATCTGCTGTGGAGGCCTTCGCAGCCGGTGCCGACGACTTCGTGCCCAAGCCGTTCAACTCAGCTGAGCTGCTGGCCCGGGTACGGGCTCACTATCAGATGAACCAGCTCCGCGACGATGCGATTGATCGGGCGCAGACGACGGTTGGGCAGCTACGCCGAGCTTTGCAGAGCAACCGTGCGACCGGTACGGCGGTGGGGATTGTGATGAGCCGTTACGACCTCGATTCTGAGCGCGCGTTTCAGGTGCTGGTGCGCGCCAGTCAGCAGAACAACCGCAAGCTGAGCGACATTGCCGAGGAGCTCATAAGAACCGGCGTGCTGCCCGGGGTGGCAAGCTCACCCGTCGGCAACGTCTGAGCTGCCCGACTTACGCGCTTCGACGCCGCCGGCGCCAGTCGGCTACCGCATGCTCCACATTGACACGACCGATCACGATCGGCGGGCCGTCGACGCGGATCCGGTGCGATTCGGCGATCCGATGATTGAGATCTCTTACGATTTCGCGAACGGATTCCTCGTCAGGCACG